>JBILTS010000093.1:0-8704 GCA_044371405.1 Bacteroidia bacterium | reverse complement strand
ATTCTTTGTGGATGAGGATATTTTCCCGCAAACAAAAGACATTCTCGTTACCCGCTCCGAACCCATTGGCGTAGAGTTGGTTTTTGGCAACTACAAAGCCTACAAGCCCGATAGTACCTATTTCGGTGCGATTGTTCAATACCCCAACGACAAAGGCAGCATTGAGGATTATCGCGAATTTGTTGCGAATTGTAAGGCCCACAACGTAAAAACCTGTTTCATTGCCGACATCCTTTCGCTAACCGTGCTCACACCTCCCGGTGAAATGGGGGCTGACTGCGTGGTAGGATGTACCCAGCGTTTTGGTGTTCCCATGGGCTATGGTGGCCCCCACGCTGCCTTCATGGCTGCCAAAGACGAACACAAGCGCCAGATGCCCGGCCGTATTATCGGTGTGAGCATTGACCGCAATGGAAACCGCGCCCTGCGCATGGCATTGCAAACCCGCGAACAGCATATCAAGCGCCAGAATGCAACCTCCAACATCTGCACAGCGCAGGTGCTGCTGAGTATCATGGCCGGCATGTATGGCTGCTACCACGGCCCCGATGGTCTGAAAAAGATTGCCGGCCGTGTGCATGCCATCGCTTCTGAACTGGCACGTGGCATTGAAGCCACCGGCAGTGTTTATAAAGTACTCAACCAGCACTTCTTCGATACCCTTTATATTGAGGTTCCTAACGCAAACACACTGAAAGCCCTTGCTGAAGCGGCCGGCATTAACCTGCGTTATTTTGATGCCACCCACGTGGGTATTTCGGTGGATGAAACTACCACTGCAGAAAATGCCAATGCCCTGTTAGAGATTTTTGCCAAGGCGATTGACGGAAAATTGCAACAGGTAAGCGATTCTGGCCAAAGCCGAATTCCTGCTGCATTGCAGCGCACATCCAACTACATGCTTCATCCTGTATTCAATACCCTGCAGTCAGAGCACGAAATGTTGCGCTATATCCGCGGTTTGGAAAGCAAAGACTTAAGTCTTTGTCACAGCATGATTTCGTTGGGAAGCTGTACCATGAAGCTGAATGCCACCACCGAGATGATTCCCGTGACCTGGCCCGCTTTCAATGCCCTGCATCCTTTTGCACCCATCAATCAGGCAGAGGGATATAAAGAGATAATTGATGAGCTTGACAAAGATTTGTGCGAGATCACAGGTTTTGCGGCCATGAGTTTGCAGCCCAATGCAGGTTCGCAAGGTGAATACGCCGGTTTGATGGTTATACGTGAATATTTTAAGGACCGCGGAGAGTCGCACCGAAACATTGCCCTCATCCCCAGCAGTGCTCACGGCACCAATCCCGCCAGTGCCGTAATGGCCGGCATGGAAGTTGTAGTAACCGCCTGCGATGAACGCGGCAACATTGATTTGAGCGATCTCAAAGCCAAAGCCGAACAATATAAAGATCGTCTTGCCTGTTTGATGGTTACCTACCCAAGCACGCACGGGGTGTTTGAGAGTGCCATTAAAGATATCACCGCATTGATTCATCAGTATGGCGGGCAGGTATACATGGACGGTGCCAACATGAACGCCCAGGTGGGTCTTACCAGCCCCGGCATGATCGGCGCGGATGTTTGTCACCTGAATTTACACAAAACCTTCTGTATACCCCATGGCGGTGGCGGACCCGGTATGGGGCCCATTGGTGTTGCAGCGCACCTGGCTCCATATTTACCCGGACACACCGTGATAAAAACCGGCGGTGAAAAAGCCATGCACGCTGTAAGTGCCGCACCTTGGGGCAGCGCCAGCATTCTGCTCATTTCCTATGCCTACATCAAAATGATGGGTGGCAAAGGTCTTACCAATGCTACAGAGTGGGCTATTTTGAACGCCAACTATATGAAAGCCCGTCTGGAAGCAGAATATCCCGTGCTCTACAGCGGCGAAAACGGTTTCTGTGCCCATGAAATGATCCTGGATACACGCAAATTCAAGATGTCTGCCGGGATTGAAGCTGCTGATTTTGCCAAGCGCCTGATGGACTATGGTTTCCACGCACCTACGGTTTCTTTCCCTGTGAGCGGAACCCTGATGGTTGAGCCCACTGAAAGCGAAAGCAAGGAAGAGCTGGACCGTTTCTGCGATGCGATGCTTTCCATCCGTGAAGAAATTCGCGAGGTAGAAGAGGGCAAAGCAGATAAGGAAGACAATGTGCTCAAAAACGCGCCCCATACCGCTTCCGAAATTGCATCGGACGCCTGGTCGCACACCTATGGAAGAGAAAAAGCTGCCTATCCTGCACCGTTTGTGGCCGCCAAGAAATTCTGGCCTTCTGTGGCACGTGTAAATGACACCTACGGCGACAGAAACCTGGTGTGTGCATGTCTGCCCATGGAAGCATATATGAATACTGAAGCCAAAGCGGCCACCGCTTGATAAAGGCAGCTAAACATATTTTCAATATACAGGGAACCGGGTTATTTGCCTGGTTCTTTGTTTTATATGCCATGCTGGGATATGCCACCTTGCACCGCTATGGTGTTCATTACGATGAACTTACCCAGCGAAGCATAGGCATAGAAAACGCCCGATACATTGCAGGGTGGGGCAAATATGAAGATGTGCAACAGCACAAATATTTCGGGCCCCTGTTCGAAACCCCGGCTTATCTGCTCGAGCAGTTGGTGTTTACATCGCCCATGCAGACAAAATTGCTACTACGCAGGTCGTTGCTGTTTACCATCTTTTTATTATCTGTTTTTGCTATTTACCGCATTGGCAGGTATATGTATCAAAATCATGTAGCAGCCATGCTAACGGCCATGCTTTATGCCTGTTGGCCCCGTTTGTTTGCCGAGGCACATTACAATTCCAAGGATGTATTTTTTCTGTGTATGGGTGTGTTTGTATTGTGGGCGCTGGTAATTGCATTGCAAAAACAAAAATTCCCGTGGGCCGCATGCATGCTGGCGGGAATGGCAAGCACGGTTAGAATTGCGGGCATTTTTTATTTTATTCCGGTGCTGTGGATTTTATTGCATTATCGGTTTAATTTAAATAGGATTTATGCATTGTTTTCTTCCATTTTCATTTTTATCCTGTCTTGGTATTTGGTGTATCCTGCAGTATGGAAGTCGCCATGGGATAGTTTTATCGGCATATTTCGATATGTTGATCTAAACCCGTGGCCATCTCCGACAGTATTAGCCGGTGAATTAATAAAGCCCGGAAAAGTACCCGCTTATTATACTTTTTTATGGATGCTGGTGACGCTCCCTCTTATTTATATTGGTTTGTTTTTTGCTGGTTTTTATACATCAATTAAAACATTTAAAAAATCACCGTTAGTTCAATATCTGATAATTTTATTTTTAATGACTGTATTTTATTTAATCATTCAGAAACCTACACTATATAACGGTTGGAGACATGTGTATTTTATATATATGCCTATTATATTGATGGTTGGGTTACTTATTGATAAAATAGTATCTCAAATTCGGTTAAAAAAAATACTCGCAATTTCTGTATACCTGGCTTTTTTATTGTTGTATAATATCAAACATGATTTTGTTTATTTTAATGCGTTAAAACAATTATGGAAACCGGGTTCTTTCAGTATGGACTACTGGGGTATAAGTACTTTACATGCACTGAATAAAATCAAGGAAGATGAAAGCCCTAAAAAGATTTATGCATTTACCGAAACCATCTGGTTAAATAAACAATTGATGGGCGGTGATGCTATAAATATTCAGCATGTAAATACGGTAGACAGCGCTGATTTTGTGCTGGTGCTGAATCGGGAAGGCAAGCTGGATTTCTACAATTTGCCTTTAATTGATACTGATGTTTATGAAGGCGATACCCTCTGGAAACTTCACGACAGGCGGTCTGAAAATTTGTATAGCCGTTGATCGTCGCGGTATTCAATTTGTACATGAAGGCAATTTTCGCCCTCCAGTAGTGCCATGCCCACCTCGGGCCATTCAATGAGCATCAGGCATTCATCGTTGTGGATGTATTCCAGCAGTCCCGCATCCAGCAATTCTTCGGCACTTTTCGCCCTGTACCAGTCTGTATGGCACACCAAACGGCTTTTTCCGGTGTGGTATTCGTTTACAATGCCGAAAGTAGGGCTACTGGCTTCATCCTTGCTGTTCATGGCTTTGAGCAATGCGCGTATGAGGGTGGTTTTGCCTGCTCCCAGGTTTCCGGTGAATGTGATGATTCGGGGTTGCGGTACTAAGGTGAATATAAAATCAACCACCTGCGAAATTTCTGATTCCCCGAGCGGCCCGATGACTGCTTCCATTATACTTTTGGGCTTAATGTTATCAGCGGGCAGCACATTTCTTCCAAACTGATTCCACCATGTTGAAATGTATTGCGGTAGTGATTTACGTAGTAATTATAATTGTTGGGGTAGGCAAAAAAGTCATTCTCGCGGGCAAATACAAATGAACTACTCATGTGTTGTGTGGGCAAAAATGCATCAACCGGTTTTTTCACCTCCATTACTTCCTTGGGATTATAGGTAAGGGTTTTTCCCTGTTTATAGCGCAGGTTGGTATTTACGTTTTTATCACCCACAATTTTGATGGGATCTTTCACCCGAATACTGCCATGGTCGGTAGTGATGACCACCTTGCAGGGCTTTTCTGAAATGCGTTGCAGGGTTTCCCAAAGGGCACTGTGTTTAAACCAGGTGGCCATAACGTTTCGGTACGCTGTTTCATCTTCGGCTAATTCGCGCACCACATGGATATCGGTTCGTGCGTGGCTAAAATTATCAACGAAGTTGTAGACCAGCACATTTAGTTTATTCTGAAACATGTTGGGAACATTGTTCACCAAAGCTTTACCCGCATCCAGGTTGGTAATTTTATGGTATGAGAATTTGATATCGCGACGCAGTCTTTTCAGCATGTCCTCCAGGAAATCCTTTTCAAACATGTTTTTTCCGCCTTCATCCTCATCATTGCTCCATTTGTTTGGGAATCGTTTTTCAATTTCTGATGGCAATAGTCCGCTGAAAATGGCATTTCTACAATATTGTGTGGTGGTGGGCAGTATGCTAAGGTAGAGGTCTTCCTGGTCTATTCGGTATTCATTTTGCAAGGTTTCAGATATGGCTCGCCATTGGTCGAAACGCAGGTTGTCTACCAGTATCATAAATACAGGTAAATCGCCGTCAAGCAGGGGGTTGATGGCCCTGCGGAACAGGTTGTGGCTCATTACTGGTCCTTCATCACCCGTGGTTTTGAGCATCCCTACGTAATTGTCGGATACATATCGGCAAAAGTTTCGGTTGGCATCGGCTTTCTGGGTTTCAAACACTTCCTTCATGCCTTCCTCGCCACTCTCATTCAGTTCTATCTCCCAGAATACGAGCTTTTTATAAACTTCTTTCCATTCGGTGAAATCCATTTTCTCACTCACCGCCATGCCAATTTGCATAAATTCCTTTTGGTAGCTCTGTGTGGTACGTTGTGTTACCAACCGTCTTTCATCGAGGTTTTTTTTCACCGAAAGTAGTATCTGGCTGGGATTTACAGGTTTAATCAGGTAATCGGCAATTTTGCTGCCGATAGCCTCTTCCATGATATGTTCCTCCTCGTTTTTGGTAATCATAATCACTGGCAGGTTGGGTTTGTCCTGCTTGATGCTGGCAAGGGCATCCAATCCGGAGATGCCGGGCATGTTTTCATCTAAAAATACGAGGTCAAATTCCTGCTGCTTTACCTGCTCAATGGCGTCTCTGCCGCTACTCACGGTTACCATTTCATATCCTTTTCCTTCCAGAAACAGCACGTGGGGTTTCAGAAGGTCTATTTCATCGTCTGCCCAGAGTATGCGGGGTTTTGTTGCCATATTAAATTAGAACGTGAAAATACAATAAAATATTGGCACAGGGGATTGCTTTTTCGATTCTTCTGCGCATGCCAACGACCAAACAGTTTTTTGACCCGGAAGAGCGTTTCAATCGTAATTTTGCGCTGTGTCTTCCCATCACTTTGTCCGCGACGGACAGGAACCCGCCCTCATCATCGCTAATGGTGCCGAATGCGATTCGGAGCTGCTGGGGCAATTGCTGGAGTGGAATCCGTATGTGCTGGTGCTGGATGGAGCGCTGCAACGGGTGTTGGACATGAACATCAGGGTGGATGCCGTGTTGGGCGATTTTGACTCCGTGGTGCCCGGATGGGATTCACATGCAGCCATGCACGGTGTGCGTGTTGTGCATACACCGGACCAAGAACTCACGGATTTGCAAAAGGGCATTGAGTTTCTCATCGCAGAAGGGCAGCAGGCCGCTCACATTGTTTGGGCCACGGGCAGGCGCAGCGATCACCATTTCAATAACCTGGCTACGTTGCCTGCCTATTCAGGGCGTATTGAGCTTACCATCATCGACGACCATTCCCGCATTTTTAATTTGCCCAAAAGCTTTAAAAAGTGGTACCCAAAAGATACTGTGTTGTCGCTGATTCCTGTGATGGAAGCGGGCGGAATTCATACCTCCAACCTGGCGTTTACCCTGCAAGATGAAGCATTGCATTTTCCGGGCCGAAGCGGCAGCAGCAACCGGGTAGCGGAGGATGGTTTTGTGGAGATTCGGTACGAAAGCGGTCATCTGCTGCTGATGGAGTGCAGGGATTAATTGCACATAAGTATTATCAATAAATTATAAAAATGCACATATAAAAGTGCAAAAAACAAATAAAAAGCTTTTATATATATGCAAAAAAATGTTAATTTGCATAAATAAAAGTGCGTAATGGAACATTTCTTTGATCGTTCGGCCTGGATGGTATCGCGCACCCGGCAGTCTATTGAACGGCAGATTCAACAACGAATAGCGTGGGATGACCGCCTGATAGGTATACTCGGGGCGCGTGGCACCGGTAAGACTACTTTGTTGATTCAGCGCATGCGCGAAGTTCAGCAGGGGCGTCAGGCCGTTTATCTCAGTCTGGATGATATCTATTTTGCAGGACATGCCTTGTTTGATGTGGTGGAAACGTTTGTAAACGAGGGCGGAAATTATCTATTTCTGGATGAGGTGCATAAATACCCCGGGTGGAACCGTCACCTGAAAAACATTTATGATGTGTTTCCTGATCTGCGTGTGGTGTTTACGGGTTCATCGGTGCTTGACATGCAGCGACAGGATGCAGACCTTAGCCGCAGGGCTGTCATGTATAGCATGCAGGGTTTGTCGTTTCGCGAGTATCTGTTGCTAAAACACAAACTGGAGTTGCCATTGCTTGATATAGATGATCTGATCAAGAACCCTGCCGCCGCATATGCCCGTTTTTCGCCCGATTTTAGACCTTTTGTGTATTTTGAAGATTATTTGAAAAGTGGATACTATCCATTTTTTAAGGAAGGAGAGCAGTCTTATCCCATAAAATTGCAGCAGGTAGTGCGGCTGGTGCTCGAGTCTGATTTGGCCGAACTTCCCGGTTTTGATGTGCGCAACGCACGAAAAATGATGCAATTGCTGTATATCATTGCTTCGAATGTTCCATTCAAGCCCAATGTGACCAAACTGGCATCTCAGACCGGAATAGCCCGAAATATTGTCAATAATTACTTTCAATACATGGAGCAGGCGGGGTTGCTGAAACTGATGTATCCGCAGGGTAATAGTACGGCTTTGTTGCCCAAGCCCGAAAAGGTGTATATGGAAAATTCCAACCTGATGTATGCCATTGCAGCCGAAGGGGTGAACCGTGGCAGCCTGCGCGAAACCTTTCTGCTGAACCAGCTGAAATCATTAGGCGATGTGGCGTTATCCAAAGAAGGTGATTTCTTGTTCCGGGGAAAATTTACGTTTGAAGTGGGCGGAAAAAACAAAGGAAACAGCCAGATAAAGAAAGTGAAAAATGCCTACCGGGTGCTGGATGATGTGGTGGTTCCCCATGGCAATGTTATACCGCTGTGGATGTTCGGCTTTTTGTACTGAACCGGATACCTTTGCACCATGAAAATTCTTACCTACAACGTAAATGGCATACGCAGTGCGGCTTCCAAGGGCCTTTTTGATTTTTTGAAGGAGGAAAACCCTGATGTGGTTTGCCTGCAGGAGATCAAGGCCACGCAGGAGCAAGCCGATATTGCTGCCATTGAAGCGCTGGGGTATCATCACTACTGGTTTTCGGCCATTAAAAAAGGCTACAGCGGGGTGGCAATTTTCAGCAAAAAAGCCCCCAAACACGTGCATTACGGCTGCGATCAGGAGGAATATGACCATGAAGGCCGCGTTATCCGTGCCGATTACGAAGATTTCAGCGTTATCTCAGCCTATTTCCCCAGCGGCACCAGCGGTGATCACCGCCAGGATGTGAAATACCGCTTCCTGGATTTTTTCTTCGATTACTGCAATAAACTCCGCAAAACCTTACCCGGACTGGTGGTGTGCGGCGATTACAACATTTGCCACAAGCCCATCGATATTCACGATCCGGTGAGCAACAAAAACACCACCGGCTTTTTGCCCGAAGAGCGCGCCTGGATGGACAAATGGTTTGACAACGGCATGATTGACACCTTCCGCGAATTTCACCCCGAGCCGCACCGCTATACCTGGTGGAGTTTTCGGGCCAATGCGAGGGCCAATAACAAGGGCTGGCGCATCGATTATATCAGTATTACCGAGAATCTGAAAAAACGCCTGAAATCTGCCGATATACTGGCGGATGCTAAACATTCGGACCATTGTCCGTCGTATGTGGTGTTGTAAAGACG
>JBILTS010000011.1:0-29789 GCA_044371405.1 Bacteroidia bacterium | reverse complement strand
CGGTGAAGTGCAATACCACCTATGAGCTGCACATCATAATGTACCATGTTCCAGCGAATTTGTCCGCCTGCTGCAATCCATTCATTGCTGTATATGGCTTTGTCGCCCTGAATTTCCACATGGCCGTGGTTTACGGCTATTTCTTTGTCGAGATCTGTAGCGATAACGGTCAGTTTTTCATTCTCGGTTAGCCTGCGGGCGGCCTCTTTCACGGCTGCAAAAGCTTCGGGCAGTATTTCTGCCAGAATTTCTTCCAGACTGCTGTCACGGCTTTTTTCCAGTTCATCAATCTGGTGAAAAAGTCCATCGCGGGCATCGGTCTGGTCTTCTGGGGTCTGATCCAATTGCGCTTTTGCATCAGCTATTCTGCCATCAATTTCTGTTAAATAAACATTGATTCTATCTATGAATTCAACGGTTTTGTTTCGCAATTCATCATTGCTTAGCGAGGCGTAAGAAGCAAAATGCTCGTTTATTTTTACGACAATGGGCTCTATTTCCTTGCGGTCACGGTCTGTCTTGTTTCCGCCAAAAATATTGCCAAGTCCGGATATGAGTTTTCCAATCATGGGTTAAGGTGCGAAATTACATATTACAACATGTAAGCCAAATAAGGAAATGATGAAAATACCGACATTTTGGCTGAAAATGAAAAATCCCTCCGCAAAGAGGGATTTAACAGGAAAATACTGACAGATTATTTCACCTGGATTTTCATGGATGTGGTAGTGGCTTCCACGTATTTTTTGTTCAGACTTATATTTAGTATTCCGTCTGTATAGGTTGCTTTAATACTGTCTCTTTCACAGTTTTCAGGCAGGGCAAAAGAGCGCTGGAATGCCCGGTAGCTATATTCCCGTCTTAAAAACTTGCCTTCCAGCTTTTCCTCCTTTTGTTCTTTTTTTTCAGTTGAGATGGTCAGCACATTGTTTTGCAGTTCAATGTTGAAATCATCTTTTTTCATACCCGGTGCGGCAAGTTCAATTCTGAAATCTTTGTCTGTTTCCCTGACATTGACAGAAGGCGTTGAAGCTGTCAAATCCCCATCCCATTCCAGTAAGTCTTTGTTTAGTAAATCTTCCCACAGGGAGGTGAATGCCGGAAACATCCGGGCAGTGGTGGTGGCTAATGTGCTCATGATATTTTGAATTAATGTTGAAATGCAAAGTTGAAATTTCTATTCCCTCAGAATGCTGATTAACATCAAACAGCACCGTGCCCTCTATTCTGTTTTTATTGGTAATGATTTAGGTTTTTAGGGTTTTGTTGAACTTTTTAAGAGGTGTTTTGTTTAATGTTTATGCGTTTCTGGTTTATAACTGCACTCAGCGTGCTCCTCACACCGGTTTTTTCTCAAAACATCATCGTTAAAGGCATCGTAAAGGATGCTGCCACCAACGCTCCTTTGATCGGAGCTGAAGTAAAAATTTTAAAGACAGCCATCACCGGCAAAACCGATACGTCCGGAAATTTTGTGCTGAACCTTGCCGAACCCGGCTTTTATGTGCTAGGTGCAGCAAAGGAAGGATATGCTGAAGCGTTTGCAGCAGAAATACTTTTCACTTTTGACAAAAGCCCTTTTGTGCAGATTAGCATGGAAAGCTTGTCGCGGAGTGTAGGTACGGTTAATATTTCCCGAAGCGCCCTGCAGGCCCGAAGAGCAGAAAGCCCCGTTGGTGCTCAGTCTCTCAGTATCCGTGAGATAGAACGAAATCCCGGAGGCAACCGAGACATCAGTAAAATTGTGCAGTCGCTTCCCGGCGTAATCAGCGTTCCCAGTTTTAGAAATGATATTGTCATTCGTGGTGGTTCACCCGTAGAAAACAAATTTTACCTGGATGGCTTTGAAATACCTGTCATCAATCACTTTCAAACCCAAGGCAGTACCGGTGGCCCGGTCGGTATTCTCAATGTTAATTTTATCAAAGAAGTAAATTTCTACACTGGGGCATTTCCCATCAACTATGCAAATGGAATGAGTGCTGTGGTGGATTTCAGGCAAATAGACGGAAACATGGATAAACCCAAATTTCGATTTACCCTGGGCAGTTCCGATCTGGGTTTTACGGCTGATGGACCCCTGGGGAAATCCAAAAAAACGACTTTTATTGTTTCTGCCCGTCAGAGCTATCTCCAAGGCTTATTTACCTTGTTGAAACTGCCATTTCTTCCCAATTTTATTGATTATCAGGCCAAGGTCAAAACGAAATTAAGCGATAAGTCAGAGCTCAATGTGGTATTGCTGGGGGCTGTAGATTATTTCCGGCTGAACAAAGGGGTGAATGAGGGAATTACTGATACACTGAAACTAAAAACCAATGAATACATTCTGGGCTATATTCCTAACTATCAGCAGTGGAACTACATGATAGGTACTTCCTACACATATTATGGTAAATCAAAGCATCAGGTTTTTTTGAGCCGCAATATGCTCAGCAATACCAATACAAAGTATGAAGACAATGATGAAACCGATCCGGCAAAGAAAATCTTGGATTACAGAAGTACAGAAGAGGAAAACAAACTTCGCTATGAGCAGTCAAGGCGCTATGGTCGGTGGTCTGTAATGAATGGGGGCGGATTTGAATTTGCTCAGTACGGGAATAAAACATTCAACCGAATCAATACACCCGCAGGCCCACAGACCATTGACTTCCAAAGTGATTTGAATGTGGTAAAATACAATTTGTTTAGCAAATGGAACCGCAGCTTTGCATCAGGCGCCATGATAGCTATGGGTTTGCGTTTGGATGGATCAGGATACAATGCAACCACGTCTAATCCCCTGAATCAGCCGGGAATATCATTATCTGCATCTGTTCCCGTAATCGCAGGAGTTTTCTTCAATGCCAACGTGGGGCGTTTTAACCAGTTACCGGCCTATACATTAATGGGTTACCGGGATAACGCTGGCAAGCTTGCCAATCAATCCACGCTTAGATATTTGCGAAATAGCATGGCCGCTGCCGGTTTTCAATACAACTATGGTTCAGAAACCAAAATTACCCTGGAGGGATTTTATAAGCAATACCAGCATTATCCCGTCAGTATTCGTGAGGGAATCAGTTTGGGAAATCTAGGCGGAGATTTTGCCATTGTAGGTAATGAACCGGTCACATTCAACGGAACAGGACAGGCATATGGTATGGAGTTTCTGGCGCAAAGGAGGAGTCGAAAAGGCCTGTATGGCATCGTTAGCTACACACTCTGCTGGAGTAGTTTTTCCGACAAGGATGGCAGGCAGGTGGCCAGCGCATGGGACAGCCGGCATACTGTTGTGCTTACCGGAGGTATGAAACTTAAGCGCAACTGGGAATTGGGTGTGAAGTGGAGATTCATCACCGGCAGACCCTTTACACCATACGACACGAACCGTTCTCTGCTGAAGACCAGCTGGGATGTGGTGGGGCAGGCTGTGCCTAACTATGGTAGATTGAATTCAGTGAGGGTTGGTAATTTTAATCAGTTTGATGTCAGGGTAGATAAATTGTGGTATTTTAGAAAGAGTTCATTGAATTTATACCTGGATATTCAAAATTTCTTTAATACCCAGTACGTTGGTCCCAACACGCTGATTGCGGCCAGGAATAAAGATGGCTCGCTGATAACCGATTCCTCCAATCCACTTCAGTATAAAGCAGATTTTTTGCCCAATACATCCGGTACTGTGCTGCCTACCATTGGCGTGATTCTTGACTTTTAATCCATAAAAAAACCGCCGGTCCGGCGGTTTTTGCGAGTATCTAATTTTATTAATAATCGTAGGTGAATCCTGTTTCTTTAGGATGAATGCACATAACTGGCGTATTGCTTCTGTTTACGATTTGTTGGGTGTATGTACCACGAATCATATCCGTGATGCCGAAATCCAGATCTGTCATTACCATGATTAAATCTGCATTGGCTTTTTCAGCATAGTTCATGATTTCGGTAGCATAATTTTCCAGCAGTTTGTCTTCAATTTCAACAGATTTAAAATTTACACTGTTTTGGGCAAGCTTGTTTTCTACTGCTTTAACATTGGCCTTGATTCTATTTTGGGTGAACTCATCAGTGCTTCCCTGGTAGGCCACATGTATTTCTGAATTGAACTTTTTGGCTACATGGATGGCCCAGTCTGTTTTCTGGCGACTTTCAATTGATAAGTCCATGGGCATCACTATCTTTTTGTAACCTTCACCCACTGAGTGATTTTTTACCACTACCACCGGCACCTCAGCATTTTGTATGGTGCGGCTTGCGTTTGATCCAATTACCTGTTCGAGTCCATTGGCACCATGGCTACCCATGATGATTGAGTCGAAACTTTCATCGTTGGCGATATTGGAAATGGTTTTGTATATGCGGCCGGAACCAATGCGGGTGTGCACATTGATACCATGTTTTTCTTTTACCTCTGTAGCTATGTTGTTTAATCGGTTCTGTATGGCCTCTTTCACCAGTTCACTTTGATTGCCACCTGCGAAAATTCCACCGAAAAGGCCTTCATCCACTATATTAAGCAGGGTGATTTCATTCTTGTATGTCTGAGCAACTTTAATGGCATGACCCAAAGCGCTGGATGCCACATCGGAAAAATCAGTAGGTACTAGAATGTTGTTATTGGTTTTACGTTGCATATTGATTTGATTATTGGTGCAAAATTACAAATAATAAAATGTGTAAAGGCGATTTTTGTCACATTAATCAATAGTTTAATCGTTATAAAAACAAAAAGCAGGACTTGCCTGCTTCTTGTTTGGGGATAAATTCAGTTTATGGATTTCTTTCAACCACCAGTCGGTTTATGCATTTGCCTTCAGTTCCTTCTAACTTAATGGTGTAGATGCCGGGGGGCAATTCAGAAGTTTTCAGCGTAGTTCTTTCACCTGATATAGTTGTATGGTATACCAGCTTGCCTGTTGAGGCATATACAAACAAATCATTGTATTGGCCATTCCAGGTAATTGTGGAAGTGAGGTCTGCCGGGTTGGGATATATCTGCATTCCGGATTTTTCGATCTGTACGGCTCCGTTTTGTTGTGAAGAGCGTGATTTAACTACCTGAACCGTAATGCAGAAGGTGGTGCTGCACTTGCCCAAAGAATCCCATACCGTGAGGCATATCTTGCGGCTACCACCAAATTTATATGCATGGTAAATGGGCGATTTTATCTTGCTGTAGCTTGAATCGCCCCAGTCCCAGCTGTAAGAGAATGCCCCGGTGCTTTGATTGGTAACATACACAATACCCGACTTGCTGATGCTGTCTACCCTAAACTTGGCTGTAGCTGAACAGGGGTTGCAGTTTACAACAACACTCTGGCAGATGCTGGTATCGCATTTTTTGCAGGTATCACTCAGCTTCAGGCAAATGTTATACGTGCCATTATTTGCGTATGTGTGGTTGAGCGTTTGCCCTGTGCCTATTACAACCCCTCCGCTGAGCCAGCTGTATTTTACGCAGCCATTGTTGAGATTGTTTGCGGTAAGGGTTACTTTTTTACAATCCAGTCGGTACGAGAATCCGGCACCCGCTTTCTTCCAGTTGCACTGCGGCTGACAGTTAATTGTAATCCTCTGGCATATTACCGTATCGCATTTTTTACAGGTGTCTGTGAGCTTAAGACAAACGTTGTAATCGCCATTGTTGTTGAATCCTATGTTTTGTGTTCTGCCATTAAAAGAAGCCAGCGGCACATTGTTCAGGGTGCTGATTGTGAAAGAATATTTAACACAACCATTGTTTAGGTTGTTGGCTTCCAGCACAAGGTTTGGACATTTCACACTGTATGTAAATCCTGCACCGGCTTTTTTCCAGTTGCAAGTTTCTTTGTAGCAAGAAACGGTAACAGTTTTGCAAATAACGGTATCACATTTTCTGCAGCTGTTGTATAGTTTCAGGCAGATGGTATAAGTTCCGTTTCTAGGCAGTGTGATTGTTTTAAGACGTCCACCGGTGCTGTCAACATGAACACCGTTAACGGTCCATTGATAGGAAATACAGGAGTCTGCAAGGTTGTATGCCTCTACCTTTACAATAGCACATGTTGAGGTACTGGTGATGCCGAATCCGGCCTGTCCCCAATTGCAAGGCTTCTGTGCAAATGCAACTACAACCTTTCTGCATACCGTGATTTTACAGCGCTTGTCAGCCGATGTTATGGTAACGCAAACATTGTAAACGCCCGGCTTGCTGTAGGTTTTCTGTGGGGCCATACCGGTACCTTTGGTTCCGTCGCCGAAATCCCATGAGTATGTGGCACCTTTGTCTGAGCTGTATCCGTAAAATTTATGTACACCATTGCCAATGTTTTTAAATGAATAACCACCTTGCAATCTGCATGGTGCTTCTATTACAACCTTTCTGCAAATGGTGGTGCAGCATTTTTTGGTTTTGTCGCAAATAGTTACGCATACCTCATACGTGCCTGGTTTCTTATACCATTTTGATACATTTTGACCACTGCCAGTGCTGCCATCGCCGAATTTCCAGGTATAGTAGTAGCCATTATTGCTTGTTGCCTGAAATTTTACTTGTCCACCGGTACCATAGGTTATTTTTAGATCACCCTTAATGTTGCAGGGGTTTGTGCAACTGATTTTAATTTCCTTGCATATTTCTTTCACGCAAACGGTGGTGGTTCCGGGAACCTTCCAGGTCGCTTTAAGGCAAACTTTATAAACACCATCCTTGACATAAGCTTTGCTGGGATCTGTGCCGGTTCCGGTACTTCCGTCGCCCCATGTCCAACTGTATGTTATTCCGGTGTTTCCACTCATTCCTGATGAAGCCATAAATCTGACTGTCCTGCAATCCGCCTTCCAGGTGAAATCAGGTTTGAAATTGAGGCAAGGGTTGGGGGCACAGGTATCCACAGTTATTGATTTACAGATGGTGGTATCCCATGTTTTGCAGTTATTTTTCACCTTCATGCAAACTTGATATGTGCCGCTTTTGGCAAATTTGTAGGTGAAACTATAACCTGTATATGTTATTCCGCCGGCTTGCCAGTATATGGTTAAGCAGCTGTCCTGTTTGCCCGAGTAACTCCCGAATACAGATAAACATTCTGTTCTTGATGTCCAGCCATACTGGGTTTGGGCTTTCAGTTCTTGTTTACCGCCAAAAAGGAGTGCCAATAAGACGATTAGAAGGGTATGCTTTATTTTCATGTTTGTAGTTATGGATTTTACTGATAGACGTCGTTTTTTTCAGTTCCGTTGCCTATAAATAATATTCAAAATTATAAAAATACGTTCAAAATGACTATGTTTCCGAGTATTAAATATTAATTTAGAAAAATTACAAATACTAAAGCATTAAATTTCTGCTTATTGCGTCAGAAAATAAACGACCTTCGGCAGTCAGGTATATTTGATCACCCTCCATTAATATATGCTTTTTTTCTGACAATTCCAAAATAACCGCCTGTTTCAAGCGTTTCCAGTCAGGGTTTAAATGCAGAATTTCATTAGTATTGAAACCGATACTCAGTCTAAGGCGAGTAATAATAAATTCATTGAGTAAATCAATATTTGAAAGTTGCTCTTCTTCATACGCCAAAATGCCTGCTTCCAATGCTGCAACATAGCGTTGGTTGTCTGATACATTCCACCTTCGGTTTCGTTTTCCATCGAAACTGTGAGCCGATGGGCCAATTCCCAGATAGGGTTTATTATTCCAGTAATTACTGTTGTGTTTCGCTTCAAAGCCGGGTTTACACAAGTTGCTGATTTCATAATGATGCCAACAGTGTTGTGTCGCAGCGTCCTGAAGCATCTCAAAATGCCTTGCCTGTTTGTCCTCGTCCAAATCTGGAGATTTTCCTGAGTTTATGTCTTTCCAAAATCGTGTATCCGGCTCTGCCGTTAGTGCATAGGCCGAAATATGCTGTGCTCCGCACGAGAATGCCCATGCAAGGGTTTCTGTCCAATCTTCATCACTGAGCCATGGACTTCCATATATCAAATCCAGATTTACCGAATGAAACTTTGATTGGACCAACATTTCAATAGCAGCGATACTGGTGGCTGCCAGATGGGCCCTGTTCATGGCCTTTAGTTCGATGTCGCTGAGCGACTGAACACCTAAACTAATGCGGTTAATGCCAATGGATTTCCAACGACTGATGTTTATTTCGCTAATATCTTCAGGGTTGGCTTCGAGCGTTATTTCCGCGTTGCTGTCGATGCCACGGGTTTTTCTTACGTGATCCAACAATTCTCCCAGTTGAACCGCCGGCAAAAGGGAGGGCGTGCCCCCGCCAAAGTAGACTGTTTCCCATGGATCTTGCCATTGTGGCAGGTATGAATCATATTCTTTTTTTAAGAATTGAACAAAATCTTCTTTGTATCGCTGTCCTGTGGTGAAATGAAAATTGCAGTAGGTACAGGCCTTGCGGCAGAAGGGGATATGAATATAAAGACCGGACAATTCAAGGCAAAGTTCGTAATTTGCGGACAATAACCGTTGCTGAGAAAATTAATCATAGTAGCATGGCTTGTTTTGCCTGGTTTTTCGGCCGCTTCTGGCTCTGCCCATGTATTGGATAGTGTCAAGCTGCAAAGCGTGGTAAAGCAATTGCAGGATGATGGGTTTTTTAATGCCAGTAATCCTGATTACTTACATAAAAAACCCTATGAAAGTGCCACTTTTTTCATCAAGGAGAAAGACAGCACACGATTGTTTTCACCAAAACAATTTATAGGTTTTCAGGACAGTTGGTTATTTGGAATGCTCAATAATGGCTATCCGTTTGCATCATACACAATCCTTCCGGATACTTCTTTTGGGCAGTTCATTCAAGTAACCGTAGATCGGCAGCGGGGTATGCTTTGCCTGTATGATTCCATCAGCAGCAATGGGTTGAAACTATCTCCATATTTTCTTAGAAAAACTTCAGGATTGGCAACAGGGTTGCCCTATAATGAAGATGATGTTCAGCGTTTTAGGAGTAAAATGCTGGCGATTAGCGGTTATACATTGAAAGGCGAGGCAGTGCCGTCGTTTCATTTTGGAAGATTTGTCCTCAATCATGCTGTGGTCAGGCAAAAACGCGACCGCTTATCAGGCCTGCTGGGACTGGCGAATGAGCAGGGGCAAAAACCCATCATTACCGGAGAGGCAGATGCCGCATTTTACGATCTTTTCGGGCATGGTATATCATGTTATTCACGCTGGAGGCGTTTTCAGGAGCGATCACAAGAGTTGTTTGCCGGGGCTGAATTACCTTACTTGATGGGCACTCCGTTTATTACCGGTGTTCACCTGGGGCTGGAAAAATATGATACGGTTTATACACGGCTTAAACGGAGTTTGGAGCTGCGTTTCCCTATTTCACGCCAATGGAGATGGAGTTTTGGTTACGAGCGCACCGGAATCACAGGACTTGGCATTGACACATTCTTTGTAAAGGCCAGGCGGAGTTTGCCTTACAACGCTCCCAGCCGATCAACCGGCTACATGGTTTCCATAGAGAAATCAAGTGCAACTACAGAAGTTTTTCCGAGGCGTGGGTTGAGTTTTAGGACGGAAGCTACACTGGGTAGCCGCACCTGGCTTAGGGATGCCAATGTAGCATCGATAACCTGGAGAAATGATGAAGGGGCTGTTGAAAATGTATACGATAGTTTGCAGCGAATTGGAAAACTGAGACAAACCACACTTAAACTGCGTTATTCAGGTGCTATTTATTTCACTGTTATAAAAAATTGGGTTGGTGCCATTTCCTTGTTGGGAGAAGAATACAGGGCCCCAAATATTAATTTTTCTGAATTATCGCGATGGGGAGGCATAAATTCCATTCGTGGGTTCAATGAGCAGCGTATTTTTGCAAACGCTTTTCACATGGTCAATTTTGAGTTTCGATATATGGCTGGTACCACAGGTTATGTTGCGCCATTTGTTTCTGCCGCCGGATATCGAAATGCAACCTCTGACGATAAAAGTATGCAATTCATACACAGCATGGGTTTGTCCGGAGCTTTGAAAACAGGAGCAGGCGTGCTAAGGTTTGCCTGGGCATTGGGAAATGATGGTAACGGATTTGTTTTTAGGGATGCAAAATTTCACCTGGGTTTAAGCAATGCGTTTTAATGTTAAATACCTGTTTTTGCTTTTGCTGTCGCTGACGATCCTGAGTCAGGACGCAGCTGCGGAATCCAATGAACGAAGGCGTTCACGCAAACGCAGTTCAGTTGCTGCTAAGCGCGATTCGCAATCTGCAAAACATCACCGATTTCTTGATAGTCTTAAGAATGACAGTCTTTTTGCAGTGCTCAAATCAAAATTTACCATTAAAGTTAAAAATACTATTGTTCCAAAGGTGAAAGACCCATTTGATCCTTTTTCTCATCAGGCATTTTACCGCGTGGGGCAGGCAAAATTCTGGTTTTTCCTCATATCAATTTTAATTTTGGCACTGTTTCTCTATTACCGGGCAGCTTTCCCTAAACAATTCTATCAGCGATACAGGGGGGTGTTCAATAATTATTATTTCAATGAACTTATAGCCGACAGATCGTTGTCCTTTACCTCCGGAAGTCTGGTTTGTATTTTATTTTCAACTTTTGTTATGGCTCAAATCGGACTGCTAATAGCTGTTTTTAGTAAGTTTTTGCAATTAAATAGTGTGGTGTTTTTTGTGGTTGTTTTGATCTCAGTTTCACTATGGAAAGTTGCGCTATATTTCTCCCAGCGCTTGCAGTCATTTGTATTTTCCTCCGGATATGTGTCACGATCACTGCTTCAAAAACAAATAACAGTGGATTTTTGGGTGTCTGTAGTTTTGTTTCCCATTGTTAATATTGTGTACTATAATCCTTACCGATTAAAGTATTTTGACATGTCTAAATATTTGATTTTGTTGGTGGTTGTATGGTTTATTTTAAAAATGATTGTACAATTGCTTTATCTGATTCGCGAAAAACATTATTCATTCACCAATATTTTGTACTTTTGTGCCTTGGAAGTTTTGCCTCATGCAATACTGACTAAAACCCTTTTCAGTATCTCACAAACTCAATGAACGAAAGAGAGAAAAAGGTAAAGAGCATACTCATTACTCAGCCGCCACCTGAAGCGGGTAAGAATGTTTATGAAGAATTTGCCAAAAAATACAAACTGAAAATAGATTTCAGGGCGTTTATTCACATTGAACCCCTTACTGCTAAGGAGATTCGACGCCAAAAAGTTAGTTTTCCTGAATACACAGCCATCATATTCAATTCAAAGAATGCGGTAGATTCTTTTTTTACCATGGCACAGGAAATGAAAGCCGAAATGTCTCAGGATACCAAGTATTTTTCCGTGAATGAGAATGTCTCCAACTACGTTCAGAAATATATTGTTCCAAGAAAACGGAAGATGTTTCATGGAAAAGGCAGCGAAAAAGATTTTCTGAATTTGATGAAAAATCATGGCACAGAAAAATTTTTATTTCCGTGTTCAGACATACGAAAACCCAGCATACCCAATTTCTTTGAAGAGCATAAACTGAATTTGAAAGAATGCATCATTTACCGCACGGTGAGCAGCGATTTGAGTGATTTGCGCGATGTATTTTATGATATTTTGGTGTTTTTTAGTCCGGCAGATATAAAATCTCTGTACGATAACTTCCCGGATTTTGTTCAAAATGATACCCGCATTGCAGGATTTGGGGAAAGCACCCAGAAAGCCATTCTGGAGCATAATCTTATTCTGGACATTCCGGCACCGGCACCCGACAGCCCTTCTATGCTCTCAGCCATTGAGAAATATGTGAAGCGGGCCAATGCCGATAAAAAGTAATTAAGACCGTTTTTCGGTTACAAAGCAGCTTTTCACTTTATCTTTTCCTGTAAAAAAGAGATAAACTTCTCCGCCATCGCGAATTTTCAGCTTTTTTCGTGTTTCATCGGCAGGCAAAACAAAATCGCGGGTGTTGATGTGCGCTTGTTTAATACCCAGATTGTTAAGCTGTGCCGAAATTTCACCCAATGATCCTTGCAGGAAGTGTTTTAAATCAAAAACCCGGCCTAGGGCATCGGGAATCTGTGAATATCCCCTCAGATAATAGCCGTGTCTGCTTGCAGGCACCAGTCCTGACGATTGAATGATATAGTCGCGGAATCCGGCCTTGATACCCGCCGATGTAATCTCGCAAAATATTTCCCGGTCTGTGGGGATGGTGTCAAGTGAGTCTTCTTCTCTGAAAATTTGTGTTGCTCCGTCTCCGGTACTTATAATTGCCTTTCCAGATTTTCCGGAATTCTGCAATACGGCAAGGATTTCCTTCACTTCACCTCTGTGGCTGAAAATGTAAAAGAAGACCTGATGCTTCATCTCTTGCTCAAACCAGCTGAGGTCAGTCATTGGGCTGAGTTTAATCAGCCAAATTGGTGCCTTTGTCCTATGGTTATGATACAGGGAAATGATATCTGGTGAATAGCTGTGAACATTGCCGGCTGAACGGTTACCTGAAGCCCGGCGATCGGGGTCGGCATAAATGCAGCTCCAAGTTCCGGGATTATTTTGCAGAAACGCTTCTGCCGTAGTGTCAAGCCGTTCTATGTTTGTTAACCCCAATTTTTTGTTGTTAAACCTTACCACGGCGTTCAGCCCTGTATCCGGATCCAGGCTGCTTACGGTGGAAAATGTACTTGAAAAAGCGGAATCATCAACCCCAAGTCCACCCGTAATGCTTAGCAGGGTATCGCCAGAAAAAAGTGATGCTTTGGCACAGGCCGTTGCTTCTGATGTGCATTGTTCCAGGGGGACAGAAGCAAACAGGCATTGGTTTAGAAACCAGGTAGGAAGCTTCTTTTTAGCTTTCATCCTGCATTCACGCTGTTCTTCAAAAATGGAATCTGCCAGTTTGCTCTCAACTTCTGTCAAATCAGTTTTTTGCAGTTTCTCCGAATAAATCCTGTCAGATATTCGTTCTACAATCAACGGATTTCCTAAAATTGAGTTTAATTTGCAGTAAATTTCCCTTATCATGAACAAGGCAAAAGTAATCATCGCTATCCTGATTTGCACAACCGCAGTTTCGTGCGCCTCTTTCCGCAAGAAAGATAAATGTCCTAATGTGGGGATGGCAAATCATGGCATGAGCATTAAAAAGTAATGTCTGCCGCACTGCGTCTTACAGATGAAGCCGGACTCAGCACCCTGATTGCTGATTCGCATCTTGCTCCGGTATTGATTTTTAAGCACAGCACGCGCTGCTCTATAAGCAGCATGGCACTCAACCGCATTGAAAAAGCCATTCCGGCATTAACATTCCATTTGGTTGATGTAATTGCCGACCGCAGCATAAGTAACCGCATCGCAGAGGTTTTTAGTGTTTATCATGAATCACCTCAATTGCTGCTCATTCATCAGGGAGAATGTGTTTATGATGCCTCACACCTTGAGATTCAGGCTGGTGAAATTGCATCAGAATTGTCACGCTATCAAAAATTAAACCCATAAAAAACACGCACAAAATAGGAGATGAGATTTCAATCAGCAGGGTCGTTGAAAATGCTGACCTGGCTACCTTTGAAACAGGGAATGTACATCCGTTTTACGCAACGTTTGCCCTGGGGCGTGATGCAGAATGGGCTTGCCGGCAGTTTGTGTTAAATATGAAGGAGGAGGACGAAGAAGGGATAGGCACTTTTTTGCATATTCAGCATAAAAGTCCGGCCATGCTTGGCGATACGGTAACGATTAATGCGAAAATTATCAGACTGGAAGGCAATGCCATAGACTGTGCATTTTTTGTATATGTGGGTGAACGGCTTGTTGCTGAGGGAACACAGGGGCAGAAAATATTGAAAAAGCAAAGGGTTAAACAGCTGATTGAGGGGCTTATAGGTGGCTAAGAAACCCAAAATAGAGATTTTAAACCGCAAGGCAGGTTTTAATTACCATGCAGATGCAAAGTACACCGCCGGCATGATGCTATCTGGAACAGAAGTAAAAAGCATTCGTGCAGGCAATGTGAATATGGGAGATTCTTATGCTGTAATGGACTCCGGTGAATTGTGGCTTCGGAACCTGCATATTTCACCTTTTGCTCAGGGAAGTTTTGGACAGCACGATCCCCTACGCGACAGAAAGCTGCTGCTCACCCAAAAAGAGTTAAAAAAAATTGCTGTGGCCCTAAAAAATGTAGGCATAGCGGCCTTCCCCATCCGTTTATTTGAAAACGAAAAAGGACTTTTTAAACTGGAGCTTGGGGTAGGTCCTGGCAAAAAAATGCACGACAAAAGGGAAGACTTGAAAGCCAAAGATGTTGAACGGGAAATAGCCCGTTTCAAGCATTAATCGCTAACTTCGTAATTCATGCGCCAGTTATTTTGGATCTGTTTTCTGGGTGTTGGCCGGTTGTCAGCACAAAGCATCATGGCCGGGGCGGAATTCACCAATTTCACCTGGGAGAAACTCAATAACGATGATGTGGAAGGCAGTGGCTGGGGCAGGGGACTTTCTTTGCTGGCTATCCGGCCTGTAACATCTTCGCTGGAATTGGGGCTGGCAATTTCTGCAGGTGAATTTAATGAAAACGTGACAACCCCGGGCATCTGGGATTTTGCTCCCTACGGACGTTTTCAAGGACAACTAATCTGGTCTCCTTTTATGACAGTAATGAAAAAGGAATCCCGTTATTCAGCAAAGGTGTTTGGCGGCTATTCGCTGAATTATGTCCCAGTTTTCGGGAGTCTGGGTTATAAGAAAGTACATACTGATGTAGGGTTTGGACTTAGGCAGACACTGCGCATGGGTAAACATACCGGCGTTTTTGCCGATGTTTCGCATCATCAGCGTTTGGGTGCCGATTTTAAAACCATGCTGTGCGTACGGGCAGGGTTGCTTTTTAGCTACTAAATTTCAAGATTTCGGTATTCTCCCAAATAAAAGTCCCATTTTGATGCTTTGTGGCCGATTGTAGCATACACCTTGCAACTGCTTGGTCCGTTACTGCTCTGTATTTCGCCGGAATGAGCCATGAGAATAGCATCATAATTTGTTTACTAATCCATTCTGCCAGCCGGAATTCTATTCTTGGCCCCAACAACATTGAGGGCCTAAGTATGTTTAGTTTTTCAAATCCCAGCAGTTTAAGTTCATTCTCCAGCTTGCCTTTCACACGTGAATAAAACCAGGGGGATTTTTCATTCGAAGCAATGGCAGTGATGATGGTGAAAGATACAGCGCCATTGCGCAACGTGGCCTTGGCCAATTCCAGGGGGAAGTCATGGTCGACCTGAAAAAAACGTTCCTTTGTTCCGGCAACACGAATAGTGGTTCCCAGGCAACAATACACATGATCACAATGCTCTTGAAATGAAGATAGGTCGGTAAAATCTACTTGCAATTGTAGCAAGATTTCATGCTGGAGGGGCAAGATTTTTCTGCCTAGGGATATAACCTTGTCATAGTGGCCACTATCCAGCAGCATAGTCAGCAGGGAGGAACCTACCAGTCCGGATGCGCCGGCAATAACAGCGGTTTTCATGCTGTAAATATCTCCATAATACCCGATGGAATTTCTGTAAAGTTTTTTATTTCTTTGGCGTTACAGCTTCTGTAAGGGATGCTGTAATGTGTCGCTATGTATTGGGCGGTGAAATGATGCGGAGTGTGCATAAAATCGCGTAATCCGGGCATTTTTTCAGGTCCTTGCAGGCGGTCAAATATCATGCCTCCGCCATTGTTGATGACCACCACCGATATATTTGCAGGCATGGGGTTGCACCACCAGGCATTTTTGTCATACAAAAAAGCAATGTCCCCCGATAAGCAATATACCTGTTGATCCGGACGGGCCCAGGCAAAACCCATGGCGGTGCTGACAGATCCGTCAATACCACTGGTGCCCCTGTTTCCAAATACAAAATTAGGCAGTGTCTTGCAGCGGTTGGCATGCCGTACTATCATGCTGTTGCCCAGTTGCAGACAAGCATTGTTCGGAATTCGCTGAATCAGGTTTTTAATGAGTTCTGCCTCTTTATCGCTGCCTTTTGTTTCTGTAATAGCATCATGCCACGCACCGTAAAATTCTACATCTTTATAATGGGTGTTGCTTTTCAGCCATTGCGCCAAAAATACATCCGCCGGTGTGTTCAGCGTTTTAGGATTAGTGAAAAACGGATCTCCGGTAAATCCCCCGTCTCCCAGATGATAGTGGAGGGGAATATTTAGTTGCCTGAGCAGTAGTTTTAGCGATTTACTTACCACACTAAGTCCCAGGGTAACCAATGCATCGGGTCTGTAATGTTCTGCAATGGATGCAAAATTTTCAGTGCCATTGATGACGGTTTCGCCCTGAATATTGCTGAGCACATCGGCCACTACCGGGTATGATTCTGATATGGTTTGTAATGTCCGTTTTAGATTTTCATCGGGAGGGAGTTGCCCGGCCAGAAACAGAATTCTTGACGTTTGCTTTAATGCTGAGGGTATGTTGGGTTCAACGTGACTTTCCGCTTCCACGGGTGCCGGTTTGGCCCAGGTTGTAGATACCGGTTTTTCGAGGTCTTCGTATATGGGTTCGGATAGCGGAATATTGATATGCACCGGCCCACGGGGTTTGCCCATGCTGATGCTCACAGACTCGGAAGCCATTGCCAGCAGCTCAGTTTCAGCGGCTTTTTCATGCAAGTTGGTTTCCGCATGAAAACCCTTGAGAATATGTTTTTCGAAAATATCCTTCTGACGAATGGTTTGTCCGTCCCATTGGTCAATCATGTTTTCGGGGCGGTCGGCTGTAATGGCTATCAATGGCACACGCTGATAGAAGGCCTCACAAATTCCTGGATACAGGTTTAAAACCGCAGTGCCGCTGGTGCATAATACCACAGCGGGTTTCCCGGTGGCTTGTGCCGCCCCGAGTGCCATGAACGCTGCAGCACGCTCATCAGGCGCAGATAATATGTTAAATCCACCGATGCGCAGGAAGCCGGCCACTATAGGAGCATTGCGCGATCCCGGCGAAACCACCACGTGATTTATACCCAGCACTTTTAACGCTTGGACAAATGAATCGAGGTTGTGGCGCAGGTATGACACTGGACAACAAAGGTACAATCTGTGGCCTAGAAAAATGGGTTGTGGGCACGCTCTTCTCCAACACTGCTGGCAGGTCCGTGTCCGCTCAGCAGTTGGTAGTCATCCGGCAGACTGAATAACTGCTCGCGGATGCTCTTTAGCAAAAGGTCATGGTTGCCCCCTGGCAGGTCTGTGCGGCCAATACTGCCCTGAAATAGGGTGTCGCCGCAAACCACTGTTTTGCTTTCGTGGTGTATGAAAACCATGTGTCCGGGTGCATGGCCGGGTACATGCCGTACTTCGAGTGTAATGCCCGCCAATACAAGTTCTCCCGAATGCAAGTCTTCATCGGGCAGGGGCGATGGTGTGTATTTTAGGTTCCAAAGGGCTGCCATGCTCTCGGCGCGCTCAAATAAAGGAATGTCAAGCTGGCTAAGATACATGGGCACGTTCCATTTGTTTTTTACGTAATGGTTGCCAAATATGTGGTCGATGTGACCGTGGGTGTTCAGCAGTGCTACCGGAGTTAAACCGTTTGCGGTAATATAGTCTGTTAATTGTATCTCTTCTGAGGCGCCATAGCATCCCGGATCCACAATCAGGCATTGCCCGTTTGTTCCGGTGATGACATAGGTGTTCTCTGCAAAAGGGCTGAACTCGAAACACTGAAAATGAACCATGGGGCAAAAATCGGATAAACAAAGCACACATTTTGCATTTACCTTTTTAGAAGTTCGGGTATTGATGGGTATGGAAACGATGAAAAAATTACTAATAATGCCGGTTCTGGCTTTGGGGATGTTTTCCGGGAACGCCAATGCCCAGGCCTATTTTAACGGGAGCGTAAGCGAGGCCGTTAGCGGTACAAAACTGAAAAATGTAAAAATCATGGTGATCAATAGCCGCGATACCAGTTATTTCAATGTGGGTGCGGATGGGAAATATAACATCACCACCAAAGAAGGTAAGAACAGAATTTTTGCCATTGCCGATGGTTATATCACAGAACTGAACAGCATGGAGGCCGCTAAAGGATCGGTGAATAAGGTAGATATTTCCATGGTTTCCAAATCCAGGGTGGAGACAGATGTTACCAAGCGGGCCAGGTATGAAATTGCCCATGCGCCCTCAACCACAGACGATGAATCACGGGTTTATGAGATTAGAACCGGTGTTGCTTCCAAAACACCACCTCCGGGCGGAGTTTATAAAGCGCTTAGCAGGTCTCCCGGCTCTGTAGGTGTAATGCCGGGATACCCGGTTGCATCGTCGGGTGCAGCCGGAAAACTCACTGCCGGCAATATTCTTGATTTTGGTAAATGGAAGATGTGGTCTGATTTGCATGAGGGGATTTTTCAAAGCTTTGCAAGAAGGTATAAATACAACGTGGGAAAAGGAAATCGCTATGTGGTGCAGGTTACTACACCCGCAGGGGTTCCTGTGGTAGATGCCATTGTGACGCTAAAATCAGGAGCCGGGATTTTGTGGAATGCCCGCACAGACAATACCGGGAAGGCAGAATTGTGGACCCTGCCAGCCGAAAGTACAACAAAGGTTTCCCATACCCGAATTACTGCCGAGGTTACGGCCTACGGAAGAACAGAGAAAATGGACAAGGTGCATCCTTTTGAAAAAGGCATCAATTTCTGGATCATGGATGGCCCCTGCAGCATGGCCGATCAGCTGGATGTGGCATTTGTGGTGGATGCCACCGGCAGCATGGGGGATGAAATCCACCACCTGAAGCTGGATTTAGATACATTTATCAAAACCATTGCCTTGCGCAACAAGGATATCAATTTGCGCCTGGGGTCAGTGTTTTACCGCGATCAGGGCGATGAATACCTACACCGAATTTCTCCATTCAGCAGCAATTCGCATGTAACAGACAATTTCATCCTCGATCAGATTGCGACAGGCGGGGGCGATTATCCCGAGGCCGTGGATCAGGCATTGAAGCAGGCAGTGCTAAACATGAACTGGAGCAGTACGGCCCGTGCCCGCATCATATTCCTGATGCTGGATGCCCCCTGTCACCCCGATCAGCCAACCTATGATACCCTACAGAAATATGTGGTTATGGCGGCTGCCAGAGGTATACGGATTGTACCCGTGGCCTGCAGCGGTACCGATAAGTTTACCGAGTTTATGCTGCGCAACATGGCCCTGCTGACCAATGGTAAATACCTGTTTCTGACAAACCACAGCGGCATTGGCAACCCGCACATTGAACCGAGCACTGACATTTACTCCGTGCGCAGTCTGCTGGATGAAATGCTGGCAGTAACTTCGGAGTTCTCCATCGTACCTGATTGCCAGAAATACCTGGATGCCAACGCCATTTATCACACCGATTCACTTAGGGTTACCGTAGATCCTTTTAATGAGTTGGACAGTACCTTGGCCTTAAAGCTCAGTGGCAAAGACAGCGCCGCCATGCGCGACAGCGCTATTCTACGTGAACGGGGAAGATACGGTGCCATTTCCTGGGTGAAGATTTATCCCAACCCCACCGAAGGTCCTTTAACCATTAACGTTCAGGCCGATATCAGAGAGGTGTTTATCGCCGATATAGGAGGGAAGCTTTTGCAGCGGTTCTCCTGCAAAAAAGGCGATGTACTCACCCCCGATTTAAGTAACTATAGTTCCGGAATCTATTTTGTGAAATACCCCACCGCCAATGGCTGGGTGGCGGAGAGGATTGTGCTAAGGCGGTAGGTGTGTGATTTTTGGTAAAATCCTGGCCTGTGGTCGGGATTTTTTGCATTTGTATACTTGTTTTATTATCTTCGTATTTTGTGTAAAATTGTAGATATTAATTTTTTATATTATGAAAAGTGATTTATTTATTGAAATTTCTGAATTTATTGAGTTAAGTAAGCAAACTGTAAGAGTTCAGGCAAACAGTGTGTTGACAGCACTATTCTGGAAAATTGGCCAACGAATTCGCCAGGAAGTGTTGGCCGAAAAAAGAGCTGCTTACGGGCAGGAAATTGTCGTATCCTTATCCAAAAAGCTGGTAGAGCGCTATGGTAGAAATTTCGAGGAGAAAAACCTGAGAAGAATGGTGCAGTTTGCTGAGCAGTTCGAGAATGAGGACTTTGTCGTTACACTGTCACGACAATTGACATGGAGTCACATTCTTGTGATACTACCATTAAAAAACAGCGCGGCACGTAATTATTACATTCATCAAACAAGTCAGCAGTCATGGGGAGTTCGGGAGTTAAGACGACAGATACAGCTGAAATCTTTTGAGCGCACTGAGATTGCCAATGCACAGATAGGGGATGGAATGATGGTTCCTTTGAATACTTTCAAGGATCCGTATCTGCTTGATTTTCTTGGACTAAAAAACACCTATCTCGAAACTGATTTGGAAAATGCTATCCTAGTGCAGCTCGAACAATTTATTTTGGAGCTAGGTAAAGGTTTTGCCTTTGTAGAGCGTCAGAAAAGAATGATAATAGACGGTTCAGACTATTATCTAGATCTGTTATTTTACAACCGACAGATTAAGCGTCTGGTAGCCATTGAGCTTAAACTTGGCAAATTTGAGGCATCACATAAAGGTCAAATGGAGCTTTACCTCAAATGGCTCAATAAATATGAAAAACAAGAAGGAGAGAATCATCCAATTGGATTGATATTATGTGCCGAAAGTAGCAAGGAGCAAATTGAGTTGATGGAATTGCATAACGATGGGATCGTCGTTGCAGAATACCTCACCCAAATGCCGCCAAGACGAGAAATGGAGAAAAAATTAAAGGAACTCTGGGCCGAAGCCAAAGATAAGAACCTTAGACTGTCAAGAACTGCTGTGGCTTGACTCTGCAAAGTTGGTTACAGGTGTATGCACTCGTCATACGCCTGTGCCACCGCTTCCATAACTGCCTCACTCATGGTGGGGTGGGGGTGTACACTCTTGATAATCTCGTGGCCTGTGGTTTCCAGGTTTCTGGCCACCACCGCTTCAATAATCATATCGGTAACGCCTTCGCCTACCATGTGGCAGCCCAGCCATTCGCCGTATTTTTTGTCAAAAATAACTTTAACAAAACCTTCCTTGTGCCCGCCTGCACTGGCTTTGCCACTGGCACTAAACGGGAATTTACCCACGCGGATATCGTAACCTTTTTCTTTGGCCTGTGCCTCGGTCAGGCCCACGCTGGCCACTTCAGGGTGTGTATAGGTACAGCCCGGTATGTTCCCGTAGTTCAGCGGATCGGTGTGTACCCCGCAAATGTGCTCAATACAAATAATGCCTTCCGCACTGGCCACGTGTGCCAGGGCAGGACCGGGAACGATATCGCCGATGGCGTAAACGCCCGGAACACTGGTCTGATAGTATTCATCCACCACCACTTTACCCTTGTCGGTCTTAACGCCCATTTCTTCCAGTCCCAGGTTTTCCAGGTTGGTTTGAACGCCTGCAGCACTCAGCACGTTGTCAACTTCAAAGGTTTGCTCACCGCTTTTGGTTTTTACGGTTACCACACAACGCTCACCTTTAATATCTACTTTCTCTACGCTGCTTTCGGTCAAAATCTCAATACCGCGCTTTTTATAGGTCATGGCCATGGTTTTGCTCACCTCTTCGTCTTCAATGGGAAGAATACGGGGCATGAATTCCACGATGGTAACCTTGGTTCCGATGGTGTGGTAGAAATATGCAAACTCCATTCCGATAGCTCCGCTGCCGATGATGAGCAGTTCCTTTGGCTGTTTGGGCATAACCATTGCTTCGCGGTATCCTATTACGCGGGTTCCGTCTATTTTAATATTGGGAAGTTCGCGGCTGCGGGCACCGGTAGCCAAAATGATGTGGGCGGCCTCTACAGTTTCGGTTTTTCCGTCGGCAGTAACCGAAATTTTACCTTTTCCCGCCAGTTTGCCTGCACCTTTGATAACAGTAATCTTGTTTTTCTTCATTAAAAACTCAACCCCTTGCTCATGTTGCCGGCAACGCCTCTGCTACGCTGAACCATGCCGTCGAAATCGGCCTGATGGGATGATACTGTGATACCATAATCTTTCGCGTGGTTGATATAATCAAAAACCTGTGCACTTTTCAGCAGGGCCTTGGTGGGAATGCATCCCCAGTTCAGGCACACGCCGCCCAGTTCAGATTTTTCAATGATGGCAACACTTTTGCCAAGCTGAGACGCACGGATAGCTGCTACATAACCGCCGGGTCCGCTGCCGATAACTGCAATGTCAAATTTCATGAGTTTGAATTATAACTGCAAAAATACGGGAAATTGTTTTTTTACACCGCTATGGAAGTAATAACCTTTGTTTGCCTTATTAAAAAAAAACGAGACCCGGCTGACCGGGGAACCCTCCAATACCCCTGAATCATAAGCCGGGCCTCTGTTAGAGAAAGATAAACCCAAGGACTGAAAGCGGTTTTTTGAAACCTGCTTCAATCATAAGATTTAAAATTTATGTAAAAGTAGTAGATAAATATGTAAAAAACAAATTATCTTAGCGAAATGAAAGAAAAATTTTCAGAATTGACATTGGCAAAACAAAAATTAAAGGTTCCGGCAGAGAATAAACTCATTCTTTGCCTTGACGGTGGGGGGATGCGTGGCATTCTGAGTATTCAGCTATTAAAAACGCTTGAGAAAATAGCTGGGGTGCCCGCCTACAATTTGTTTGATATGGTGGCCGGTACATCCACAGGGGCCATTATTGCGGCCTTGATTGCCACAGGAAATAGTGCATCACAAATCGAACAGCGATATAATACAATGGCAGATGAAGTTTTCAGTCCGTTGTTTCTGGGAAATCGGTTTTTTAATCCTCCTCGTTATACCAAAAAGGCCTTTCGGCGTTTTGCTGCTGAAATTTTCAGGGATATGACCCTCAGAGATGCCGCGGCCATGCACAACACAGACCTGCTGATTACAGCCAAAGACATGGCTGCCGGTGAAGAAACATTTTTTACGGCATTTCAGTTGGCGGAAAATCAATTTTCCGGTACCTATGCCGATGTGCTACTTAGGGCAGCCCTTGAAGCTTCAATTTCTGCTCCCACCTATTTTGCACCGCTGGAACGTTTTGTAGACGGAGGAACCACTACCTATAATAATCCCTCCAGTGCCGCCATCATTGAGGCGCTGAACTACAGTGGCAATCCCGATTATCAGTATGGTAAAATTACCGTTATCAGTCTGGGTACCGGTATTTCTCCCCAATTTATCCATTTGCCCGAAATTAAAAACCCCAAAGGGCTCGATATCGCATTCTGGCTCAATTGGCTGATGACAGAAATGGGGCAGGATGCCTCTGATATGCAAACGGATTTGCTGCGATCCCCCAAATTCAGGGATTTAATCGATTATCGCAGGTTTCAAATTTCTTTCGATACCCAGGCAATCAAAAAACTGCCAGACCTCAGTTTTCCCAATTCCCTTCATGGTTGCCGCTCTTTGCATGAAGTGACCGATAAAACCCTGTATAGCATGGATATGGCAGATACGGGTTTTTATGAACTGGTTAAAGCCATCGGGCAGCAAATGGGATTGTACATTGAACGTAACAACGGCTTTACCCGCGACATGGTGCTAAAAAACAAGGTAAGGGATGAACTGGTAACTGCCCGTGGGGATGTTGCAACCATTCTCAAACAGATGAGCAACCACCAATGGCTGCAAACCCAGCCGCTGGATTAAGCCCCCAGGGCCTTATTGGCAGCGCGCTTGCGATCGTTTTCGTCCAGTAGGATTTTACGAAGACGAATGCTCTGTGGGGTAACCTCCACGAATTCATCTTCCTGGATGTATTCCATGGCTTCTTCCAGCGTAAACTCTATGGGCGGTGCCAGCACGGCGTTATCGTCTTTGCCCGCCGCACGGAAGTTGGTCATCTGCTTGGCTGTGCAAATATTCAATACCAGATCCCCAGGTTTGATGTGCTCACCGATAATCTGGCCGGTGTAGACTTCTACGTTGGTATGGATGAAGTAACTGCCCCTGTCCTTGAGTTTATCCATGCTGTAGCCGGTTGAGGTGCCTTTTTCTTTGCTGATAAGCACACCTGAAATTCGTCCGGGCATGTTGCCTTTAAACGGCTCGTAACCTTTCAGGCGGTGGCTCATGATGGCTTCACCCTGGGTAGCGGTGAGCATATTGCTGCGCAAGCCCATCAATCCACGGCTGGGAATTTCAAATTCTATCCTTACCATATCGCCTTTGGGCAACATGCTCAGCATTTCGCCTTTTTTCTGGCTCACCAGCTCAATGACTTTGCCACTGGAGGTTTCGGGTACATCTACCGTGAGTACTTCGATGGGCTCACATTGCACGCCGTCAATTTCCTTGATGATAACGCGGGGCTGTCCCACCTGCAATTCATAACCCTCACGACGCATGGTTTCCACCAGGATGCCAATATGCAATACGCCACGGCCATACACGATAAATTGATCGGCACTGCCGGTTTCCTCTACGCGCATGGCCAGGTTTTTTTCGGTTTCCTTCATCAAACGGTCGCGCAGGTGGCGGCTGGTAACAAACTTGCCTTCCTTGCCAAAAAACGGACTGTTGTTGATGGAAAATAACATGCTCATGGTGGGCTCATCGATAGAAATGGGAGCCATGCCTTCCGGATTTTCAAAATCGGCAATGGTGTCGCCAATTTCAAAGTTTTCGATGCCTGTTACTGCACAGATATCGCCGGCAATAACCTCGGTGGTCTTGGCTTTGCCCAAGCCATCAAACAAGTACAATTCCTTTACCCTGGATTTTTGCAGGGAACCATCCCTTTTTACCAGGGTTACCGGCATGTTTTCCTTTAAAGTGCCTCTGTTTAAGCGGCCCACCGCAATACGACCGGTGTAGTTGCTGTAATCCAGGCTGGTAATTTGCAACTGGGTAGAACCTTGCGTTACCACGGGCTCCGGAACAATCTTCAGGATGGTATCCATGAGGTAGGTAAGGTCCTGGGTAGGGTTTTTCCAATCTGGGCCAAACCAGCCTTGCTTGCCGCTGCCATATACGGTGGTGAAATCCAGCTGTTCTTCGGTAGCACCGAGGTTAAAGAATAAATCAAATATATGGTCGTGGGTCTGGTCGGGGTCGCAGTTGGGCTTGTCAACTTTATTGATAACCACTATGGCTTTTTTGCCCAGGCTTAGCGCCTTTTGCAGTACAAATCGGGTTTGGGGCATGGGGCCTTCGAAGGCATCCACCAGCAGCAATACACCATCGGCCATGTTAAGCACACGCTCTACCTCGCCGCCAAAATCGGCGTGACCGGGGGTATCGATGATGTTAATCTTGGTGCCTTTCCAGTTTACACTCACATTCTTGGCCAGAATGGTGATGCCGCGCTCACGCTCCAGGTCATTATTGTCGAGGATGAGCTCACCCACCTCCTGATTGTCTCGAAACAAACTGGCCTGATAAAGCAGTTTGTCTACGAGTGTGGTTTTTCCGTGGTCTACGTGGGCGATGATGGCAATGTTACGAATGGGCATGCTGATTAAAAAGTGCGCGAAATTACCGCTTATTTACCGCATTTCAGCCATGTAGGGGCATCATTTCCTCATTTATTCCCCATGCAAAGGGTATTTATTTTTAGTAAATTTTACAAAAGCGTAGAATAAAAACTATGAAAAATTACAAATGCGGCAATGATGAGTAGTAAAAATTGAAAGCTGGTAGCTGATTTTATTTAACCGAGGGAACTTTTAAGTAAAAATCAGCTTTGCAATTAAAAACGACTTTAGTTTGTCGTAATACCCTCCATTTTTGGCTTGGTAGTTTTGCCTCATGAAAACAATACTGCTATTAATCTGCTTCTTAGGTGTAATCCGTTTTTCGCAGGCACAGAAGCTGCTAACCGTTTTGGATAATTACAATCCGCTAAAAAACGCAACTTCCGTCAACCGACACAAGGTCTGGGATGATTTTACAGATGAAATCCCATTGAAAAACCGGATGGTGGTGCCGGGTTTTACCTGGCACTGGGGCGGTTACAATTTTGATACGCTTTTTATTGGCCAAGGCAGAATGATGGCTGAAAAAAATGGTGTTCTTATCAACATTGGCACATTTGAGGATCTTTGCGACCGCGGAATTGGAAGCGATACTTCGCTATCGCCAATATCATATAAAATTTGTCGTCGCTGGGGCAGGCGGATTTTGAAAATTGAATGGGAAAATGTCGGGTACTTTGAAGACTGGAGCTATCGGGGCATTTGCGACAGACACCTGCATTTCCAAATGTGGTTATTTGAAAAAGACAGCCGGGTGGAAATACATTGCCCTCGGGAACTTTGGTTCAGAGAAGCAACCACCGCTTTAAGGCAGGCAGAAGTGCGAATATTGCTGCCCGAGGGACAAAAGGTTTTTGCCCTAACCCGCTCTCAATAGCCGAAAAGCCTAGTTTTTGGGCGCGCTTGTCACGCGGTTGGGTTTGCCGTTAAATTAAGCCCTATTTTTGCGGCTCCATGTCCTTCGAAACCGAAATTGCCCGTCGCAAAACCTTTGCCATCATCAGTCACCCCGATGCGGGAAAGACCACCCTCACTGAGAAATTTCTGCTCTTTGGCGGTCAAATACAAACCGCTGGTGCCGTAAAGAGCAACAAAATCAAGAAAACCGCCGCCTCCGATTTTATGGAGATTGAAAAGCAGCGCGGTATTTCGGTGGCTACTTCGGTGATGTCGTTTGAATACAAGGGCAAGCTGGTGAACATTCTGGACACCCCCGGCCACAAGGATTTTGCCGAAGATACTTACCGCACCCTCACAGCTGTTGACAGCGTTATTCTGGTGGTGGATTGCGTTAAAGGGGTGGAGGAACAAACCGAACGGCTCATGGAAGTGTGCCGCATGCGCAAAACCCCGGTGATTGTGTTTGTGAACAAGCTGGACCGCGATGGCAAGGATCCGTTTGATTTGCTGGATGAACTGGAAAATAAATTGAATATTCATGTGCATCCAATGTCGTGGCCCATCAATATGGGGCGTGACTTTAAGGGTGTTTATCTGCTGGAATCCGGGAGTTTAAATTTGTTTGAAAGCAACAAATCCAAGGTGAGCGACGATTATGTGCGGCTTACCGATTTGCAGGACAAGCAGCTGGATGCCAAGGTGGGAGAGAAGGACGCGGATAAACTGCGCGAAGATGCCGAACTCATTGAGGGTGTTTATGGCAAACTGGACCGTAACCATTACCTGCAAGCCGATGTAGCTCCCGTGTTTTTTGGCAGTGCCCTCAATAACTTTGGTATTCAGGAATTGCTGGATACGTTTATAGAGTTGGCGCCGATACCACAGCCACGGCCCACATCCCTGCGCGATGTAGAGCCGCACGAAAAGAAATTTACCGGATTTATATTTAAAATACACGCCAACCTCGATCCCAAGCACCGCGACCGCATTGCCTTTTTGCGGGTGTGCAGTGGGGTTTTTGAGCGCAATAAACCCTATACCCATGTACGGCTGGAAAAGCAGATGCGTTTTGCTAATCCCTACACCTTTCTGGCCCAGAGCAAAGAGGTGGTGGATGATGCCTATCCCGGGGATGTGGTGGGATTGTACGATACCGGAAATTTCAAGATTGGGGATTCAATGACGGAGGGAGAGAAGCTGATGTTTAAAGGCATTCCCAGCTTTTCGCCCGAGATTTTTAAGGAACTTGTAAACCTGGATCCCATGAAGAGCAAGCAGCTGGAGAAAGGCATACAGCAGTTGACGGATGAAGGCCTTGCCTCTTTGTTTACCCAGGAGCCCGGCAGCCGCCGTTTTGTGGGCACCGTGGGCGAACTGCAGTTTGAGGTGTTACAATACCGATTGGAGCATGAATACAATGCCAAGTGCCGTTTTGAACCCAGGCAGATACACAAGGCCTGCTGGATGAGTGGCGATGAGGCCGCTTTGAGGGAGTTTATGAAGTTTCGCATGAATAATATTGCCATGGACAAAGACGGGCAGCCGGTGTTTCTGGCAGAGACGGCTTATATCCTCCGCAGCATGCAGGAAAACTACCCTAAGATAACCTTCCACGCCACGAGTGAGTTTAAGGTTTGAGCGTTCTCGATTGATTTCAATATAGTAGATTCTTTTATTGGCCATGCCAAGTAACCTTGCTTTACCTGATTTTTAAAATATAGTTATATTAATTAGTAGAAATAAATATAAATATATAAATCATAGAATAAAGTAGATAAATAAAAGCAATTCAAATCTACCCTAAAAATAAATTTTAAAATGTTGAAAATCAAATATATAAAATTAATAAACAACCCTAATGTATTGATTTAATTGGTTTTTTCATTAGAATAATAACTAATCTGTCTATAATTTTGAAGATTATTATTATACAATAATGAAATCCTCCTCCTTGCTAAAGGCACTATTTCTTTTCGGTGCCAGTTTTCTATTTGTTTCTGAAAGTTTAGCCGTTTACCCTGCCACTTGTCCTACCATGCAAAAGCGTAACAATGGAAATGGACAATGGGGTTCCTGCGCCGGACAGGGAAGTGTTGCTGTTGCTAGTAACGTAGCCTCCACAGCTTATGCCAATTTTTTTACCACGTACAACATTGACCCCAGTACAAAAACCGGTGACATTAACTTCTACTGGCCCGGTGTAACCAATATTAACGAACTGTATGTTATTACCAGGGTTTGGGTGGGAACCACCATATTGCCAACCAGGGTAGGGCCTCCACCGGTGCCTGAAGTTCGAAATGGCAATACCTACGCTACGTATTGTTTTTATGTGGCCAACCTGCCAAATGCCGGTGTGTTAACGCTGGAATTTACCAACCCGGTTACCAACCAACCCGCTTATCTGTGCGCTTTCGATTTGAAGTCAGGGGCTACCGTTACACCGGCTGTTTCATGTGCCCCAACCATCAATACCCAGCCGCAGAATAAAGTGGTATGTACAGACACCACATCATTTCGCATTGATGCCAGTGGTGCTGCATCTTACCAGTGGCAGGTTTCTTCCAATGGAACATCATGGTCTAACATAACTGGTGCTCCATTCACAGGTTTCACCACCTCTGTGCTGAGCATTGGTGCTCCGGCTTCTGCCTACAATAATCATCAGTTTAGGGTGGTATTAACCGGCTCAGGATCTTGTGGAACCACCACCAGTTCGGCAGCAACACTCACAGCATATCCCAAGCCCACAGCCACTTTTGCTGCGGGTGCCATTGTCTGTGGGGTGGGTACATACAATCTTCGAATCGATTTTACCGGAACCGGCCCCTGGAGTTTTACCTACACCACCAATGGCGTGACACCAGGAACTACGGTTTCGAACATTGCTGCCAGCCCATACTATTTACCGGTATCACCCACTGCCACTACCACCTATGCTATTACAGCACTCAACGATCGTTATTGTGCAAATTACTCAGTTTCAGCACCGGTAACCATTGTGGTGCAGGATAAGCCCACCATTACAGTTACCAGTCCTGTTTATTATTGCTTTAGCAATACCATGGGCACTGCAACGCTGAGTTATACTGCTACCACCAACAGTCCTACGCAATACAGTATAACCGCTGGAACCCGGGCAATGTCAGGATTTGTGAATGTTTCCAATGCTACATTGCCAGTTAGCCCTATAAGCATCAGTATTCCGGCTTCTACTACTGCCGGCACCTATGATTTTAACCTTACAGTAAAAGTGGCTACACCCTCGCCCGGTTGTGCTTCTGCCACTGTGCCTTTTACTATTGTGGTAAATCCGGCCCCGGCAGTGACAGTAACTTCTTCGGCTTCTTCGGTATGTTCGGGAGGCACTGTCACCCTGAC
>JBILTS010000092.1:0-8725 GCA_044371405.1 Bacteroidia bacterium | reverse complement strand
ACATTGGCAAGTCGCAAATCCCTGTCGCCGCAGTCCTTGAACTTAACATTTATGGTATCTTTCACCACACAACCCTGTGTATCTATAATAGTAAGTATTGCCTTTCTGTCTGCAATAATGGTCTGCAAGGTTGACCCGGATCCGTTTTCCCAGCTGTAATCCAAACCGTTAATTAACGGCAATTGTATTTTGTAAACTGCTCCTTTGCAGGGTTGGGTATCCTTCGGCAAAAAGAAATCAGGTACTCCTGTCACCAGAACATTTCGTTCTACAGTATCTGATGGGCATACACCTCCGATTTTATTGATCATTTTTACTTTGTGATAACCATTGCTGCCAAAGCTCTTCCAGATTGGATTTCCTGTTGCAGTTTGTCCGTTTTCAAACAGCCATGTCAAATTATTTGGATCAGCACCGGTTGCGGTTATCTGTGCTGCCTGATTTGCGCGACAAAGTGGGGAAGGGGCTATTGAAAAATCTCCCCTATTGTTGGTAAGTGAGGCTCCAACGCAGGTTGAAAATGCTTCAAAATCAGCTATGCTGTGCTGGTAAACGATGATTCCACTGTCGCTCTCAATTACACCAGCGTTAAGACTGGCCGCCGGAACCTCAAACCAGCTCCATAAATACTGATTTCCTGAACCCATGGTAATCATATTCCATGGTGCAAGTGATGGAATGGGCTTCTTGTTCAGTGTTACTCTTCCTGTGGCTGCACCCTGTGAAATGATGCTAAAGAAATGCTTGTAACGAATATCGCCATCCATGGCAAATGATACCCTTTTTGCCTTGCACGAAAGATCAACAGGGGCAATATTCAGGATGGATGCATCGCCCTTGTTTATATTGTTTCCGTTACAACCGCTTGCATTGGTTGCCTGAAGACATGAAATGGGTTTATCTGCATATACCCAGTTTGCGGTATTGGTAACAAATTGTGTTCTGTATACTTGCCCCCGGTTGAGCAACACATTACCAAATGGAAACTTAACGGTAGTGTTATCTTCAGCTGCCACCACACTTACCTGAAACCGGTCGTTTTGCTGAACAGGAGGTACAATAAAATCCTTTCCCCAAAAGACGGTTGGCCAGGCTTGCTCATATAGATGGTCAAAAGTTGTACAGTTGCCACTTTTACCAATCCTGGCACTTTTAACACCCTGGAAGACCGCAATTCGCTTGCAACCTTGTGTTACTTTCACCAACGTTCCACTCAGGTTTTGTGTATCGAGTGCCTGCAAAAGATATACCTGACCTCTCTGTAAATTAACATTAATTACACTGCCCTGTCCCTGCCCGGTAAATAAATCTGCTGACAGCGTAACCGCAACCCTTGTTATTCCGGTATCAATGGCCATTATGGCTACCTGCGACTCTTTATCTCTATGCCCACTCCACATGTTAATGATGTATTCCTTTGCGTTTTTAAGGTATTCAACCGGCAAAACGGAGGTTGCCTCCCTGCTTTCCATCAAAACATTGGCCGCATACACCTGTATGTCTCTTTTTGATTTCAAAACCACGCCGGTTCCTTGCGGGCCAAATGCAAGAACGCTGTAGGCCATGTTTAAGGGAATTATTACAGGGTTCCATATGCCGGGTTTTACTGGGACAGGCGCTATTGAAAAATTGGTTTGGGGATTAAATACGGTAACAGTGTCTATGGTTTCTGGTATTACGTAAACAAGCAGATCATTGGGCTGATAAAGATTTTGTGTATATGTTATCCAGAATTCTCTACCTGAGAATGCTTTTGAAGATTGAGAATAAACAGGTTGGAAAAGTGCCAGGATAACTCCCAATAACCATAGTTGCTTCAACCTTCTCATCTTCTGCAAATTTAGTGTTATTTATAAAATATATATCCTGATTTAGTTAGTGTAAAGCATGATTTGACCGATTATAAACATTACTTTGGTCTAATCGGCATAATAATTTCTGTGGGTGTGATTATCTTTGTAATCTTAATCATTTATGAAAAAGACGCTTTTTTACCTCGCTACGTTGTTTAGCGGTATCATGGCCGTTCAGGCCCAGGCCCAGCTGATTGAAAAAGTTGATGCCCAACCCGGGAAACTTGTTATTCCTTACGAGAAGTATCAATTGCCAAATGGACTAACGCTTATTGTGAGTGAAGATCACAGCGATCCGGTAACCCATATCAATGTTACCTATCATGTTGGATCAGCGCGCGAATTGCCCGGTAAATCTGGCTTTGCTCACTTTTTTGAGCACATGCTGTTTCAGGGCTCTAAAAATATAGCCGATGAAGAGCATTTTAGACTCATCAGGCAGTATGGTGGTGATGTGAATGGCAATACCACCAGGGACAGAACGGTTTACATCGAAACTTTTCCATCTAACTTTACCGAAACTGCTTTATGGATGGAAGCAGACCGCATGGGTGTATTTCTGGAGGCATTTACCCAAAAGAAATTTGAAGTACAGCGCAGCACCGTAAAAAATGAAAAAGACCAGCGATACAATGTACCCTATGGTTTCCTCATGGAAGTAAAAGACCAAAATCTGTATCCTGAGGAACATCCATACAGCTGGAGTACCATTGGTTACGTAGATGATCTAAATAGGGCAGATAGCAATGATTTGAGAAACTTCTTTCTGCGCTGGTATGGCCCAAACAACGCTTGCGTAATTGTGGCTGGAGATGTTAAAACAGCTGATGTTGTAAAATGGACAGAAAAGTATTTTGGCAGTATACAACGAGGTCCAGAAGTTAAGAAAAAGCGTGTTCCGCCTGTAGTGCTCACAGAGAACAAAGTGAAAGGATATCCGGATCCAAATGCTTCATTGCCACTGGTTTACACAACATATCCTTCAGCACCTGTTGGCCACCCGGATGAGGCACCACTTGATGTATTGGCCTACCTGATGGGAGGTACCCGTAATTCGCCCATGTACAAGCGTTTTGTTGAAAATGAAACAGCCCTTCAAGCCAGTAGCAACAACAATCCGTTGAGCACGATTAACCATGAGCTGGCCGGCGAATTCTCATTCTTAATGGTGGCTTATCCCTGGGATAAAGACGTAAAATTCCTGCAAAACAAACTAAAGGTGATGCTGGATTCTTTCGAATATGACAATTTTTCGGATGATGATCTGGCTCGTGCCAAGTCATTTATCTTAAGTAACTACAGCCGCGGACTTGAGGATGTGAGCACCAAGGCCAATTATCTTTCTAATTTCTGGTATCTGGATATTAAAAATCCGGAAGGAAAGATGGCGAATCTTGAAGATGATGCCAACCGCTATAAGAATATTACCCGCGAAGATATCATGAGGGTGTATCGTAAATACCTGAAAGGCAAAAACTCCAGCACCATCGTAATAGAACCCATGGATGTGGCAGATGGCGAGAAAAAGCCGGTTTACGAGAGCTTTAATCCCAATGCAGGTAAAAAGAATCCGGTTGCAGAAGCAGAATATAACAACCTGGTGCACAAACCCACCGTTGATAATTTTGACCGCAGCATTCGCCCTGTAACCAGTGAACCAAAAACGGTTAAAATCCCTGGTATATACCGCAAAACACTGGATAATGGACTTGAAATTCTTGGTTCTACAACAACAGAAACCCCTGAAGTTCTAATCTCCATGAATATTGATGGAGGACGATTACTGGAGGGTAAAGACGTACCTTTCGGCACAGCAGATATGATGGCTGCAGCCATGAATGTAGGCACTGCAAAGCGTACCGCAAAAGAATTGGAAAATGAGCTCGAAAAACTGGGTGCCAGCATCCGGTTTGGTAGCGGAAGCACATCTACATCGGTGTTTTTGAGCTGTGAAAAAGATAAATTGGATGCTTCATTGGCACTGCTGGAGGAGATGATGTTCCAGCCACGTTGGGATGCAGATGAATTCAAAAAGGATAAGAAAAGAATCAAGGAAAATGCCAAGAGCAGTTTAAGAGATCGTGGCACAGGTGCATCTAATGCTATTCGAGCACTCAGATACGGTCAAACCAGTCTGGGTATGTATGTAGGGGCTGGAGAATATGATGCGGTTACTTTAGATCACTGCAAGAAATATTACGAACAGTTCTTTGCCCCTGATGCTGCCAGACTGGTGGTGGTGGGCCCGCTTGGTGCAGATGAGGCCTACCAAAAACTGTCTTTCCTTAACAAGTGGAATAAGAAAAATGTGGTTATCACCAAGCCCACCGATTTTCCTCAGTTTAAGACATCGCAAATATTTGGAGTTGAATATGTGGATGCTGACCAAAGTGACCTTATTATTAGCATGCCCGGTTTATCCTATGATGCTACCGGAGAAATGTTTAAAAGCAATGTCATGAACTTTGCATTGGGTGGTAACTTCAATAGCCGCCTCAACCTTAAAATAAGAGAGGATAAAGCATGGACCTATGGTATTCGCAGTGGATACAGTGCTTCTTATGACGATATTAAAGGTCACTATGGCGTTTCGGCAGGCATCAAAGCAAATGCAACTGACAGTGCCATTGTAGAGATTGTGAACGAACTGAATAAATACAAAAACGAGGGTATCAGCGAAGAGGAGTTCAAGTTTACCAAAGATGCACTGCTTGCCAGCGAAGCCCTGGAATATGAATCCAATGGGCAAAAAGCTTCTTACATCATGCAAATGGCCATGAGAAAATTACCGGAAAATTATGCTGAACAGCAGCAAGATGTATTGAAGAAAATGTCACGTGAAGAATTGAATTTGCTGGCCAAACAGAATCTGCAAACCGATAAAATGACCATTCTTGTGGCAGGGGACATGCTCTTGTTAAAAGAAAGACTTGAAAAACTCGGTTATGGTAAAGTTCAAATGCTTGATCCGTCCGGAAAAGGTAAGTACAAAATTCTGGAAGCGCCCAAAGGTGCAAAACATGAAAAAAACTATCGTTAATTAACTATAAAATTAGAAAAAGAGAGCCATGCAGATTTGTATGGCTCTCTTTTTTTTAATACGCTGAAGAAATGACATAATGTCCATAAAATGTGGGCAACCCCCATACATTTTAGGGCCCAAAAGCTGTAAATTGCAGCAACTTATCAATACATGGATAACAACGAAAATTTGAATGAAAAAATCATCCCGATAAATATTGAGGATGAAATGAAAACCGCCTATATCGATTACTCGATGTCGGTAATTGTTTCTCGCGCGCTTCCGGATGTTCGGGATGGTTTAAAGCCGGTACATCGCAGGGTTTTATATGGTATGGTAGAACTGGGTTTGGCATCCAACAGGCCCTACAAAAAGTCGGCTCGTATTGTGGGAGAGGTGCTGGGTAAATATCACCCGCATGGTGACAGCAGTGTTTATGATACCATGGTTCGTATGGCTCAAGATTGGAGTTTGCGTTATCCAATGGTAGACGGACAAGGTAACTTTGGTTCCATAGACGGCGATCCGCCCGCAGCTATGCGTTATACCGAAGCCAGGTTGAGAAAATTGGCTGAGGAAATGATGACCGATATCGACAAGGATACGGTAGATTTCAGACCCAACTTCGATGAAAGTTTGGAAGAACCCACAGTAATGCCTGCCAAAATACCCAATCTGCTGGTCAACGGGGCCAGTGGTATTGCCGTAGGTATGGCCACCAATATGGCTCCACACAATCTCACAGAGGTTTGCGACGGCATTTGTGCCTACATCGATAATAATGATATTGAAATTGCTGAACTGATGCAGCATGTCAAAGGTCCGGATTTTCCTACGGGTGGCGTTATTTATGGCGTGGAAGGCCTAAAGGATGCCTTTGAAACCGGCAGGGGTAGGGTCGTAATTCGTGGTAAAGCAGAGTTTGAAACTTCATCCACCGGCAAAGAAATGATTGTGGTTACCGAGGTTCCCTATCAGGTTACACCCTCACAGATTATCATCAAAACCGTTGATTTGATCAATGAAAAGGTGATAGATGGTATATCGGCAGTTCGCGATGAAAGCGGTAGGCAAGGTATGCGTGTGGTATTTGATTTGAAAAGAGATGCTATTCCCAATGTTATTCTGAATCAGCTTTATAAATATACACCGCTGCAAACCAGTTTCTCCGTAAACAACATTGCACTGGTGCATGGTAAGCCGGAAATGCTGAACCTCAAGGATATGATTCGCCATTATGTGAATCACAGGCATGAGATTGTACTCCGCAGAACCAACTATTTGCTGGCAGAAGCCAGAAAACGCATCCATATTCTGGAAGGTTTGTTGATTGCCCTTGATCACCTGGATGAGGTAATAGCGCTTATTCGCAGCAGCAGAACTCCTGATGAAGCACGAGACGGTCTGATGTCTAAGTTCGGATTGTCTGAAATACAATCTAAAGCAATTCTGGATATGCGTTTACAGCGTCTTACCGGCCTGGAACGCGACAAAATCCGTGACGAATATAATGAGGTAATGAAAGAAATTGAGTACCTCGAAAGTATTTTGGCCAGCGAAGAAATGCGAATGGGCATCATCAAAACCGAACTACAGGAAGTAAAAGAAAAATACGGTGACGAGCGCAGAACCCGCATAGAATTTAACGCCGAGGAAATTAACATCGAAGACCTGATACCCAATGAGGAAGTAGTGGTTACCATTAGCCACATGGGCTACATCAAGCGAACCCGCCTCGAGGAGTACAAAGAACAAAACCGCGGTGGAAAAGGATTAAGAGGGGTAGCGCACAGAGATGAAGACTTCGTTGAACATTTGTTTGTGGCCAGTACCCACAATTATTTGTTGCTGTTTACCGAGCAGGGAAGGTGTTTTTGGCTGAAAGTATATGAAATACCCGAAGGACAAAAAGCCACCAAAGGACGTCCCATTCAAAATCTTATCCAGATTCCGCAGGATGATAAAATTAAGGCGTATCTCAATGTTATTAACTTAAAAGATGAAGATTACCTCAACAATAACTTCATCATCATGGTTACCAAAAAAGGTACGGTTAAAAAGACCTCACTGGAAGCATACAGCCGACCCAGGACCAATGGAATTAACGCAATAACCGTTAGGGAAGGGGATGAACTCCTTCAGGCCTGTCTTACCGATGGCAACAGTGAAGTATTAATTGCTAAAAAGAGCGGTAAAGCCATTCGATTCTCCGAAAAAACTGTACGCCCCATGGGCAGAACGGCAGCAGGGGTAAGGGGCGTTACGCTGGAAGGTGCCAAAGACGAAGTAATTGGCATGGTTTGTGTTAATCCTGATAATAAGGAGGCCACCATGTTGGTTGTGAGTGAAAAAGGATATGGCAAGCGAAGCGATCTTGATGATTACAGAATCACAGGTCGTGGTGGCAAGGGAGTAAAAACCATTCAGATTACCGAAAAAACCGGCGATTTGGTAGGTATTCTCTCCGTAACCGACGCAGATGGTCTCATGATTATCAATAAAAGCGGTATGACCATAAGAATGGCTGCTGATAAATTGAGAATCATGGGCAGGGCTACGCAGGGTGTGCGCCTCATAAATATTAAAGAAAAAGATAGCATAGCAGGCATTGCCGCTGTTCCCCGTGAAGATGATGAAGATGAAATAGCAGAGGGCGGCGAAATTTCAGATGCAGGCGAAGCACCCACTACAGATAATCAAGATAACGGATAATATGAAAAAATGGAGCTTAATCATGGCTGCATGCCTTATGGCACATGGCAGCTGGGCACAGATGTCCAAGGTAAAAAGTGCTTTTTATGCCATAGAAGGTGAAAAAAGCAACAGTGCCGGTGACGTTCTTGAAGGAAAAAATTACATCGATGATGCCTTCAAAGATCCAAAAACAGCCAATAATAATCGGATGTGGCTTGCTAGGGCCATGGTGTATAGCAGGGTATTCAATATGCGTGGCAATGAACTTTTGAAAGAGACATCGGCGGGCTCCGGTCTAAAATCCGGCTACAGCATGATGCAATTTATTAAATCTACAGACAAAAAACTTCCGGATGATGTTGATTTGGCTGCACTGGAATGTGCAACAAGCTTTGGTGTGGCCTTCAATGAGTCTGAAGAATTGCTGGGAGAGAAGAAATATGATGATTTGTTAGAATATTATAAAATTATCATTTTCCTGTATGACGAGATGGTGAAAATTGATACTGCCACCATCAATTCACTGGAAAGGCAAAACATCAAGCGCAAGTTCCTGGTTGACCGCTTGGCAAACCTGGCACTGGTTTCCTCCAATCCTGCCATTAAAAAGGAAGTTTTACAGTCATTGATAGATCAGGGTTCTAATTCTACCGTTGTGTTTGAAGCCATGAGCAAGGTTTATATGGAATCGGGAGACACCGCTGGTGCTGAGAGGGTCATTCGCCTTGGCCTGGAAAGAGCTCCCGGTGACAATAATATGTTTCAGGTACTCGTTAATTATTTTGTGAGCATCAATAAGGTTGATAAGCTGATGGATGATGTAAACAAACAAATTGAAACCAATCCTGACTCGAAGTGGTATTACACCAGGGCTTATCTGAATGAAAAAGGTGGCAAGTATGACGCTTGTATAGCTGATTATCAAAAAGCAGTGGAACTGGATGAATTCAACTATGATGCACAGTTTAACCTTGGCTTGGCACTGATGAAGTATGAAAGTAAAAAATTCTACGACCAGATGGCTAAAGCAAATGCGGCTAAAATGAAAGAAATTAATGCTGGTTTAACAGCGTTATTTGGCCGTGCAAGAGCTCATCTTGAAAAGGCCAGTGAAAATTCTGCTTACGGACTTAATGATCAGATAAATATTTACAAA
>JBILTS010000202.1:0-2541 GCA_044371405.1 Bacteroidia bacterium | reverse complement strand
ATGCCAAAACTCCCCTTCTACCGCACCTTCGATCTAATGGCCGGCAGTCTTACTTTACATTGAGCATGAAGTCCATTGTCATCTTTGCCTCAGGGAGCGGAACAAACGCTGAAAACATCATCCGCCACTATGCGGAATGCCCCAAAGCCCGGGTAACGGCTGTTTTTTGCAACAAGCCGGAAGCCGGGGTAATCGCAAGGGCGCAAAAATGGTCAGTGCCTGTGGTTATGTTTAATAAAGAGCAATGCCTGCAGGAAAGTTTTCTGGATGAACAATTGGAGCTATTCAAACCAGATATCATCGTGCTGGCCGGATTTTTATGGCTGTTCCCGGAAAGACTTGTTAGAAAATACAGCAACCGGATTTTAAATATTCATCCTGCCCTGCTGCCTGCCTACGGCGGAAAAGGCATGTATGGTGAAAATGTGCACCGGGCGGTCTTGCAAAATGGCGACAGCTTACATGGTGTTACCGTACACAAAGTGAATGAAAAGTATGATGAAGGTGAAATCGTTCTTCAGGAGTCATTTTCCATCGAAAAAGAAGAAACACTTAACTCACTAACAGAAAAGATTCATCAACTTGAATTTTTAATATACCCAAGGGCCATTTCAAAGATATTGGGTATTTGATTCGTTATCCGTTTAAGAAACGGTTAATGTTATGAAGAATCATTTTATTATTAAAGCTCAATTATGCGCAATCGTAATGGTATTTTTAAATTGCGGGAATCATCCCGAAAACCTTGCTAATCCGGCTCCCAAAGCATCTGTAAAAACAGAAATTTCGGACTTAAGCAAATATCTAAAAACAAAAGGCATTTCAAAAGGCGCACTTTTATTGCTGATAGACAAAAGCGACAAAAAACTGTATGTGATGCATGAGGATAAAACACTCAAGTCATATCCGGTATCACTGGGTTCGACCAATATAGCCGATAAGCGCATGCAGGGAGACAACCTGACCCCAGAAGGAGATTTTCTGATAAGAGCCAAATACCCACACCAAAGCTGGAAATACTTCTTATGGATTAACTACCCAACAGCAGATTCGGAACGAAAACACAGCCAGGCGAAAAAAGCAGGACTTATTCCCAGAAATGCAGGTATAGGCGGAGAAATTGGTATACACGGTGTTGTAGATGGCAGCGATTATCTGGTAAGTGGTGGCATTCCCTGGACCAAAGGTTGTATTTCTTTAAAGAACAAAGACATTGAAGAAATTTATGAAATCACCGCTTGCCAATCTACCACCATTCGCATTAGACGCTGATTTTGGTGCATAACCGGTGGATTGACAATTAGCCGGTGAGCCCTTAATTTGCATCATGCACATAGAAACCAAGGTATTACATGCAGGCATTGAACCCGACCCCAGCACAGGGGCCATCATGACGCCCATCTTTCAGACAAGCACGTACGTTCAGGCTGCACCCGGCGACCATAAGGGTTATGAATACGCCAGAACCCAAAACCCTACCAGAGACGTGTTGCAAAAGAACCTTGCGGCCCTGGAAGGCATGAATTACGGTTTGTGTTTCAGCACCGGTATGGGCGCCGTTGACGCTTGTGTAAAATTGCTAAAACCCGGTGATGAGGTTATCAGTACCAATGATTTGTACGGAGGCACATACCGCCTGTTTACCAAAGTATTTGAACCCTACGGCATTCGTTTTCACTTTGTAGACATGACAAATGCCGAGAATGTGAAACGCGCTGTTACCCCCAATACACGCATGATATGGGCAGAAACGCCCACCAATCCCCTACTCCGCATCATTGATATTGAAGCCGTTTGCCAAATTGGCAAAGCAGCCGGTGCACTGGTGGTGGTAGACAACACATTTGCCAGTCCATACCTGCAAAACCCCGCGCAGTATGGTGCCGATATCGTGATGCACAGTGCCACCAAATACATTAATGGTCACAGCGACGTGGTATTGGGAGCGCTTTGCGTAAATGATGCTGCTCTAAAAGATCGGTTGGCATTCATACAGAACAGCTGCGGTGCCACCCCAGGTCCTCAGGATTGTTTTCTGGTACTGCGCGGAATCAAAACCCTGCATGTGCGTATGCAAAGACACTGCGAAAACGGCGCTGCCATTGCACACTGGCTTAAATCTCACCCAAAAGTCGGTACTGTATACTGGCCCGGTTTTGAAGATCACCCAGGCCATGCAGTAGCAAAGAAACAAATGCGCGGATTCGGCGGCATGATTTCGTTCACATTAAAAGACGACTCCGTTGATTCAGCCATGAAATTCCTGAAAAACACCCATTTATTTTCCCTGGCAGAAAGTTTGGGTGGCGTAGAAAGCTTGGTTGGTCACCCCGCTACCATGACCCATGCCAGCATACCTCGGGAGCAAAGGGAAGCTGCGGGCTTAAAGGACTCACTTATTCGTTTGAGTGTTGGCATTGAACACATAGATGATTTAATCGAAGACCTGAACCAGGCACTCACGGCGGTTTAATCAATACCATAAAGCTTTTCAAGGAAAATACTCCTTGGTTTCAAAAATCTAAAAATGCAAATTCCGTC
>JBILTS010000201.1:0-2543 GCA_044371405.1 Bacteroidia bacterium | reverse complement strand
AAAACTTGCGAATCATTCCATTTTCCTTGGGAAAGGGTTCAGGATACAGCCAAAAATCGTCTACAGCCCCATATTGTTCGAAAATACAATCATCAGATTTGCCCTGCTTGCGTAAAATTTCCTTTACCTCACCACCGTAAGAAAAGATATAATCCGTCAAACGGATGATAGGAACCGCAGGAATTCGCATCAGCATTTTGTGCAGCATTTCTTTGATGGCAAACGCCGGCTGAAACATTTCAAGGCCGTGTAACTGAACAATGACAGGGATTTGAGGTCTTTTTTGTCGGGCCAGCCAGTGCCATAATGTATATCCCTTCCCAAACAGGATGTCGGTGGTTGATATTTTATGGGAAAAATAGTTTGTAATCCTTCGGGAGTACAAATAACTTGCCACCACATAATGACCCGGAAATCGGGGCGTTTTTGGATAAGGAATTACATGAAATCGGATGTTGTCAGGTCGCACATTTCCCCAAAATCGGGATTCCGCCTCTTCGGCATTGCTGACCCCATGGTTAGGGATCAGTACATCCACCTTGTGCTCGGTTCCTGCCAGGTGCCGGATAATGTAGGCAGCATGCTTTTGCATGCCTCCCAGCACAAAAGGGTAAATTCCGTCAGTAGCGAATACAATGTTCAATCAGGTTGCAAATTACCGCAATTGGGAAGATAAATGTGTGGGATTAACGGTATTTTTGGCTTAAAAGACAGATTCAGAACCACAGACATGCTGGTGCACATGAACAATGCACTGGTTCATCGGGGCCCGGACGCAACAGGTATATTCACCGATGAAAACATAGGACTGGGGCACAGGCGCCTCAGTATCATCGATCTTTCCGAAGAAGCCCGCCAACCCATGACATCCGCCAGCGGGCGATATACCATTGTTTACAACGGTGAAATTTACAATTACAAATCATTAAAAGCTACCCATCGCAAATACCCATACCGAACCGAAACGGATACCGAAGTGATACTGGCCCTGCTGGAAGCACATGGCACTCAGGCGTTTCCAATGCTCGATGGGATGTTTGCCATGGCCATCTGGGACCGCGAGAAGAAGCAGCTGTTGCTGGTCCGTGACCGCATGGGAGTAAAACCCCTCTACTTCTGCCGCGGTGGTGATATGCTGCTGTTTAGCAGTGAAATCAAGGGCCTGCTTGCATCGGGGCATTTTAAAGCCCGCATCAATCGACGCGCACTGGGCAATTACCTGATGTATCAAACGGTTTACAGTCCCGAAACCATCGTGAACGGTGTACAGATGCTGCCTGCAGGTTCCTATGCCGTTGTAGACGATAAAGGGTTTGGCGTTCGCCACTACTGGCGCATGGAGGATTGCCGAGATAAATATACCTTGCCCGGCCCCTATGAGAAGGTAATTAAGCAAACCCGTGAACTCATTTTCAAGGCCGTAGAAAAACGCCTGATGAGTGACGTTCCGCTGGGGGCATTTCTTTCCGGAGGAATTGACAGTTCAGCCATCGTGGCGGTGATGAGCAAGCTATCGGAAAGACAGGTGAAAACCTTCAATGTGTATTTTGATGAACAGGAATTTAGTGAAAAGCGGTTTGCGGAGATGATTGCCGATAAATACCGTACCGACCACCATCCTGTGCTGCTGAGACCAGATGAGTTTTTACACGACATTCCCGAAGCCCTCGATGCCATGGATCATCCCGGAATGGATGGGTTGAATACATACATCATTTCCAAATACACCAAAAAAGCAGGAATCACGGTTGCGTTAAGTGGCATTGGTGGGGATGAGTTATTTGGTGGTTACCCTGTTTTTGGATATCTGCAACAGCTGAAGAAGTACCGCTTCATCGGAAAGTTGCCCATCGGAATGCGCAAAAGTGCCGCAATTTTGCCCAGCCGGATGTTAAAAGGAAAAGCAGCCCAGAAACTGGCCATGCTGGCCGGTATGCCATCCTGGGACTGGGCGCATATGTATCCTGTTTTCAGACAGTCCATGAATATGCAGGAGCTCGAACAGGCCGGAGTCGATTACCACCGTTATTTTCAAACCGAAACGGATGATCCTTTTGGTCCAAAACTGGTTTCAGAAATTACCATTGCCGAGTGCAGCACCTACTTGGAGAACGTTTTACTGCGGGATGCAGACCAAATGGGAATGGCCCATAGCTTGGAAATCAGGGAGCCGTTTTTGGATAAAGACCTGGTGGAATTTATGCTGGCCATGCCCGATGATTTTAAACCACTCAAACCACCCAAACAGTTGCTGATTGTTGCGATGGGCGATTTGCTCCCCCGCGAAATCTGGGACAGACCCAAAATGGGATTTTCTTTCCCCTGGCAGGCATGGATGAACCGTGAACTCAAACCCTTCTGTACCGAAAGACTGGAATTGCTCAAGAATTTCGAATTGTTAAATCCGGCATACATTGACGGGCTGATATCAGGGCTGAATCAAAAAGATAACCCTAACTGGCACAAGGCGTGGAGTCTTGCTGTGCTGGGTCATTGGATTAACAGGCAAAATATACATGACTGAGAAAACCTCCGTGGTGGTG
>JBILTS010000010.1:0-30738 GCA_044371405.1 Bacteroidia bacterium | reverse complement strand
ATAACGGCCTTTCTCTGCCGGATCGGCAATATCTTCCACGAAGAGATCCCCTTTGGCTTTGCGTTTCTTTTCACCAATGGGCTGTACGGGCATAAACCACAAAACGTTTACCCCCAATTGTTTCAGCTTGGGCAATTCTCGCCGGAATGCGGCAATGCTGCCTTCAGGCGTATGGTGGCGAAGATTAACTTCATAAATAACCGGGTTTTTAGGCCAGTCTGAAGGTTGTGCCCATGAAACCGGCAAACCCATTGCCAGCGTAAGGAGCATTAGTATAATTTTGTTTCTCATGTTATTTTTTTGAGTAAATATGTATTACAGATTTCCCGGGCGGTACAAAAAATCCTTCTCGCATACGTATTAGGTCATCTTCGAAACCTGCTGACCATGTGGCTTTGGGTTCACCACCAAATTCAGCTATAAGCGGATAAAGTGCTCCGGGTTGTGAAGCAGCATACACAAGTCCTTCGCTACCCCTGTTTATAGCCATTACAGCCAGTTCATTAAGATACCTCCTGGCAACCACCACCTGAGAATCATTGCAGGTGATTACTTTGTAATCGCCATAACACAATGCCATGCTGCCGGTTCGCAGTTTCGCCAGCTCCGAAATCTTGTTTTTAAACTCCGTTTGCTTTGGGCTTAAACCTGAAAACTGCATCATATTTCGGTTTCCGGGATCATTCCCACCGGTCATGCCGATTTCATCGCCGTAGTAAACCACAGGGATTCCGGGTGAAAAGAAAAGCCAAGCATAAAACTGCAGAAATTTTTGGTATGCCGAATCTGTTCTCAGGGGCAAATCGCCCAGATGGCCCATCTTTTTACCTTCGTTCCAATTTGTTTTCCCTGTGATGGTTCCGTCGGCGTATGACATAAACCGCGGTTTATCCTGATTGCCCGTGATATTGCCCATTAGGTGGTGGGAACCGTACTGTCCCAAACTTCGCATTTGCTCCGTCATCAAACCCGTAAGGGGACCATCCCAGGCAAAAGTTCGCATCATGGCATCGTAGAGGTTAAAATCAAATTGTGCATCAAGCAGACCATGGCCGAGGTAAGAACCAATCAATTTGGTATTCCCATACGTTTCTCCAATCTGATAGATGCGCTTTTTTCTGGCCGGCTCAACCTCGGTGCGGATTTTAGCCGTAAGCAAACGGGTGAAGTTTTCAGGGATGTGCTTGGTGGCATCGTGCCTGAAGCCATCAAACTCAAATTCTTTAAGCCAAAAAAGGGCTGAATCCACCATATAGCTGGCCACTTCCGGCCTTCCCAGATCCAAAGTAGGCAGGAAAGTGTCAAACCAGGTGGTGAGCCGCTGTTCATCCCAAAGCTCCGTATTCATGCGCCCATCGGGCAAATACAAGGGAGTAACCCAATCGGGATGTTGCTTATAAATAGGATGTTCTTTGTGAACATGGTGAGCCACATAATCCAGATACACATTATTGTTGCGTCTGTGTGCCTCATCCAGCATGTCTTTCAGGGCCTGTGCATTCCCAAACCTTTCATCAATCAGGGTATTGGAAACGGGCCAGTAACCGTGGTATCCGCTGAATTTTACTTGCGGATCAGGAAAGTTGCCCCAGGCACCTTTGGGGTTTTTGGAAATTGGACTAATCCACAGTGCGTTCATTCCCAAGCTATCGAGATAACCCTCCTTCACTTTTTGGGTAATACCCTGAATATCACCGCCCTGAAAATTGGTTCTTGCGGTCACCTGAGGATGATCCAACGGCTTGTCATTATCTTTTTCGCCATTGTTAAACCTGTCAACAAACGCAAAATACATGACGGTGCGTTCCAGGTCTTCGCGGCTCAGTAAATTAGGTTTGGTAACCGGTTTCCCATATTCCAGCGGAATGAGCAGGTCATTGCCATGAGCGTTCTCCGTAGCACAATAAACCCTGATGTAACTGCGCTTGACTGATTTGGCTTCAACAGGAATCTCCAAACTCAGTTTGTTTTCACATTTTAGTGATAGGTCAATGATTTGATTATTCCACAGCGCAAGCATACTTAGACTGTGTGAACCCAGGTCTTCAGTTTGATTGATGAATAGACCCTGCGCGTTGAATGTGGCCTTTATGTGAGGCACCGGCCTGGTTTCTTTAACAGCCAAAACAGAGTTCTCACCGCCAAAACCATTACTCCTCCGAATAGGATTGCCCGCATCAAAAACACCTTTTCCATCCACTACAAACTGATAACCATATTCACCGGGATCCAGGTTAAGGGTTGCAGTATAAACAGTATCCGAAACCTTTTGAAGCGGGTGCGATTTGGCATTCCAGGCGTTGAAATCTCCTTTTACAAAAACCCCTTTTTCGCATTTGCCGCTGTAGCGGAACGTAACGGGAATCTGCACCGGTTTTTTCAGAATCAGATCGCAGCGGGTGCGGTCGGTTGCATTGAACAGCGGCAGGCCAAACAAAACGCCGCCATGTTCACCTTTGGGACAGATAATCTTTATTTCAGATGCTTTTTCAGAATCATCAGTAATCAGCAGTTGAGCCGCCTTCCATGAATTTACATCTGTTTTCTGTTCAAAAACACCCACATTTTTACCCGGAAAAATGTCTGCTTTGGCCAATACGGTGGTATCACCTGTCAGCCACACAGGCATAACAGGCGCTGATAAATGGGCGTAAGGAATCGCAGGCTTAGGCCTCATTTTGAAAAGACCACAACCTCCAATTGCTACGGTCAGGGCAAAAAACAATATGCGCGAAGCGGTTTTCATCCTATGAAAATTTCACCGGAGGCGCTGATAGTGTAAGGTTTTGAGCAGCAAATGATGTCTGTTTGTGATCCCTCAATATTCTGCACCGTAACGCCTTTTTTGTCAATCTTTATGCCCAACAAATTGCCCCTGAAACGCAGGTTGAAACGCATGCTTTCCCACTTAGCAGGCAGAGCAGGATTCAAATGTAGTTTTCCGTTGCGTATGCGAATACCCGCAAAACCTTTGCTGATGGTCATCCATGTACCGGCCATGCTGGTGATATGACAGCCATCGCAGGTATCATTGTTGATGTCGTTCAGATCGAGGCGAGCCGTTCGCAGGTAAAATTCGTAGGCCTTTTCCTCATTGCCGATTTTATTGGCCAGAATGCTGTGAATACAGGGCGATAACGAAGATTCATGTACGGTAAATGGCTCATAAAAATCGAAGTGTCGGCGGTGTGTTTCCAGGTCAAAATCATCTTCAAAAAAATAGAAGCCCTGCAACACGTCGGCCTGCTTAATGTAGCAGCTTCTGAGTATACGGTCCCAACTCCAATGCTCAACAATGGGGCGCTCCTTTGCAGGCAGTTGCGAAACGGGAATCAGTTCTTTGTCCAAAAAACCATCCTGCTGCAAAAACACATTGCGTTTTGCATCAAACGGGAAATACATGTTGGATTGAATGTTGAGCCAGTTTTGCACTTCAGTGTAATCCAGCCCTGTTTTTCCCTCAATCTCAGACAATCTGTTCCCGGCGGACTTAGCCAGTTTTTCATACTGCTCTGCTGCATAGCGCATACACCACGAAGCGATATAGTTGGTGTACCAATTGTTATTTACGTTATTTTCAAACTCATTGGGGCCGGTTACACCCAGCATCACATACTGCTGTTTGTCATCGCTCCAATTTACACGCTGTGCCCAGAATCTGGCAATCCCTATCAATACCTCAAGCCCATGAGATGCCATGTAATCCTCATCACCGGTGTAATTGATGTAATCGTAAATGGCATAAGCAATGGCGCCGTTTCGATGTATCTCTTCAAAGGTAATTTCCCATTCATTATGGCATTCTTCACCATTCATAGTCACCATGGGATATAATGCCGCACCGTTTTTAAATCCAAGCTTTTCGGCATTTTCAATGGCCCTGGGCAATTGCTGGTATCGGTAAAGTAATAGGTTTCTGGATACTTCCGGAGAAGCCGTTCCCAGATAGAAGGGAATGCAATAGGCCTCTGTATCCCAATAGGTGCTTCCACCGTATTTTTCTCCCGTAAATCCTTTGGGGCCGATATTCAACCGCGCATCATCTCCGGTGTAGGTTTGGAACAACTGAAAAATATTAAAGCGAATGGCCTGTTGGGCAGCATCATCGCCATCTATTTCAATATCACAGTTTTTCCAGATTGCTTTCCATGCTGAATATTGTTCATCTTTTAATGATTCGAATCCCTTGTTACAGGCCTCTTCAAGTTCTTGTATGCCTTGTGATGAAAACTCCTCACGCTTTAAATACAAATCGCTAAGTATGATGCAGTATTTTTCAAAGGTCAGGGTTTCGCCTGCTTTGAGTTCGAACATATAATCCATACCTACATGCAAATCCGACTTCACGGCTTCCGAGTTTACAGGTGACTTCCCTCCGTTCCAGCGGTGGCTGCATAGTGCATAAACTCCGAAATTGGTTTTGCGGGTCTCCTGTGCGAGCCATGCGATTGGCTTATCAAAAAATCCGGTTTGGGTGTTTTGCCAGAAAAACTCATCGTAATTGGCATCCTGGTTTCTCACGTCACCATTCAGCCCGCTGCTAATAGAGATGGTGCAATCTTTCTCTGCCGTTACGCTGTAGCGAATAACCCCAAGATTTTTGCGATGCATGCTGCAAAAACGCTCTACAACGGCATTTATGTTATTGCCGTTTATATTCACCTTGTATGCCCTTTTCAGCAAACCGTTTTGCATATCCAGCTCACGGCGAAATTGTGTTGGAATGGTTTTGGCCAAATCTATCTGGGTTCCGTCAACAGACAAGTCAATGCTGTTCCAGTTGACTGAATTCAATACCTTGGCAAAATACTCTGGGTAGCCGTTTTTCCACCAGCCAACGCGGGTTTTGTCGGGATAGTAAATGCCGGCTATGTAGGAACCCTTCAGGGTGGGACCACTGAACGCTTCTTCAAAGTTGGCACGTTGGCCCATGCGTCCATTTCCAATACTGAAAAGACTTTCCGAAACTTTATTTCTTGAGGGATCAAAACCCTCCTCCACAATTTTCCAGGGATTTATTTTAATATAATCCTTCATGTATGGTAAAATATTATGCAAAATGCTTGTTTAAAAATGCCACATCCAATCCCACCAGATTTTCCACAGACAGGTCCGAATCCTGCAGCTGTCCGTGGGCATCAATACCCAACACCTGCATACCTGCTGCTTTTGCAGCAGCAACTCCGGCCTCTGCATCCTCTATCACCAGACATTCGTTCGGATTTATTGCAAGCAGTGCAGCTGCATTCACGAAAACCTCCGGATCGGGTTTGGTTTGCTTTACCATGTTTCCGTCAACGATGGCATCAAAATGGTGGGTTAAAGTTAGTTTATCCAAAATAAAGCGTGCGTTTTTAGAACTGCTGCCCACCGCCGTTTTTAAACCTTCTGAGCGTATAATTTCCAAAAAATTAACCACACCAGGCAAAATATCGCTGGTACTCAGGGATTCAATCAAGGTGAGATAATGATTGTTTTTTTCTGTTAGCAGCTGTGTCTTTTCCGCAGCAGTACAGCTGGCTGATGCCCAGTTCAGAATAATATCCAGACTTTCTGCCCGGCTTACTCCTTTTAGCTGCTCATTGTGGGTTTCTGTTAAATCAAAATCGAAAAGGGCTGCAATTTTTCGCCATGATTGATAATGATAAATGGCTGTATCCGTGATAACACCATCCAAATCAAATATCACACCGCGGATCATGCTTTCTCAGTGTTGTTATAAACTTCCTCTCTGTTCAAGTGGTATTTGAGCAATGACATCCCCGGGTTCTTGTCAATTTTTCCAAGGGTAAATCCTTTCTCCCGAGCCACTTGCTGCAAAATCTCTGTAAAGTAAAATGCCACAGAACCTACAAAATGTACCGGAACATCCTGATAATTAGGAAAACAGCAGATATGGATTTCAGCGAAGCGGGAAAGACCTTCATACACCAGCTCTTTCATGTAGGGATGGTCCTTGTGCGGAACAATAAAACGCATGAAGGATGCCAAAAATACATTGGCCTTATTGGTGTTGTACACCTGATGAAATATCTCTTCTTTCTGCAGCTTATACTGCTCGTAAAAAGCAGACTGCAGCTCTGTAGGCAAGCGCTTGTAAAGGAAATCGGCTACAATTTTTTTCCCAAAATAAGAGCCACTGCCTTCATCACCAAGGATGTAGCCAAGGGCAGGTACCTGTTCAGAAACTTTGTATCCGTCATAATAGCAACTGTTGCTTCCAGTGCCAATGATGCAGGTTATGGCCGGACGACCATCCCAGGTAGCGAAAGCTGAGGCATTCAAATCATGATTTACCTCGCAGTGGGCATGGTTGAAAAACTGTCTGAGTGCTGTAAGAATAACCTCATTCCGTTCAATACTTGAACAGCCGGCACCGTAAAAATAAACTGCACTTGCTTTTGATGCGGCCTCGCTCAGATCTTGGTTGGCCTTGAGGTTGGATAATATTTCTTCGGGCTGATGAAAAAACGGATTAAACCCAATGGTGTGGGTTTCATGAACTTTATCGCCACCATGGCTTATCAGCCAATCACATTTGGTAGAACCACTTTCAGCTACTATGATCATTTCTTTCACTCGTTCTGCAAACTTAGTGTAATTTATACACATAGCCAACTTACGCTTGTTTAAAGTTGATGTAAAAAAAATCAAAATTACTATATTTGTGAACCCCATTTTTGCTATGCTCCAACATGCTATCAACCCCAATGTTTCAGTAGATTGTGTAATTTTCAGTTTTAACAATCATGAACTGGAAGTGCTGTTAATTGAGCGTTCGGCCGGCAATACCGATAAGGTTGATGAAATAAAAGCATTGCCCGGGAACCTCATTTACGAAGATGAAACCCTGGATTGTGGGGCACAAAGGGTATTAACCGAACTTACCGGTCTTGAGAATATTTTTCTGGAACAGGTTTACACTTTTGGAGACCCTGACCGAATCAGCAAAAAACACGACCAGGATTGGCTGAGAAGCATTAGGGCACATCCTGAAGCACGGGTAATTACCGTAGCCTACACCTCTTTGATTAATAAGGAAAGATTCAACCTCACACCCTCAAGTTTTGCCCGCAATGCCGTTTGGATAAAGGTAAAAGATGTGCCCCAGCTCGGTTTTGACCACAATGATATTCTGGAAAAGGCACTGGATCACCTAAAAAGTAAAATTTACACCAAACCACTCGGCTATGAACTGCTGCCCGACCGTTTTACACTGGCACAGCTGCAAAAATTATATGAGGCCATATTGGACGACAAGTTTGATAAACGAAACTTCCGACGCAAAATCCTGCGCACTTCTTTTATCGTTCCATTGAATGAAAAACAGCAAGGTGTTGCCCACAAACCGGCCGGCCTTTACCGCTTCGACAAATCACTGTTTCACCAGATGTAATGGTTTCTAATAGTGTTTATTTGACACTATGAACCGAATTCCGTAGATTGCGGTCCTAACATTATGGAAAAGAAACCCAAACTTACGGCTGCACAAATCACCTGGATGAGCTTCGGATTTATGGGCATTCAATGCGGTTTTGGACTGCAAAATGGCAATGCAAGCCGCATCCTTGAAGATTTTGGCGCCAAAGTGCACGAGCTTAGTTGGTTTTGGCTGGTAGCGCCCCTCACCGGCATGCTGGTTCAGCCACTGATAGGTTATTTTAGCGACAAAACATGGACACCGCTTGGCAGAAGAAAACCTTATTTTCTGGTAGGAACCCTGCTGTGTTGCGTCGCCATTGTAATGTTACCCAACAGTGCAGCATACTTTGCAGGAAAATCCGCCTTGCTTTTTGGCGCTGTCTTTCTTGCCCTGATGGATGCCAGCATCAATGTGGCCATGGAGCCATTTCGTGCACTTGTGGCAGACAATTTAAACGATGAACAAAGAACACTTGGGTTCAGCATTCAAACCTTTCTCATTGGAATTGGTGCCGTACTCGGCAGCTGGCTTCCCTGGATCATGAACAATATTTTTGAAGTGAGTAATTCTGCTCCAAAAGGCATGGTGGCAGACAATGTGGTCTATTCTTTCTACATTGGAGCTGTCTTTTTCTTGGCAAGCATTATGGTGACCGTCGTTTTTGCCAAAGAATATGATCCTGAGACCTATGCCCGCTATCATGGAGAAAGTGCCAAAGACGAAAAGGCAGGGCTATCAGAAATTTTCAGGGATTTTGGCAGAATGCCAAAGGCCATGCTGCAGCTTGGTCTGGTGCAGTTTTTCAGCTGGTTTGGTCTGTTTTGCATGTGGGTTTATACCACCAAAGGCATTGCAGAAAATGCATACGGACTGCCGGTGGGAATTTCAGATTATGACGGTATACAAAAAGCCAAATTTGGTGAGGCCGGAGACTGGGTAGGAATTCTATTTGGAATATACAACGGCGTTAGTGCCATTTATGCTTTGATATTGCCTTCCATTGTCAGAAGAATCGGTCGCAAACAAACCCATGCTTTCTCGCTCGTATGTGGCGGCATAGGGCTGATTTCCATGTTTTTCATCACCAATCCGGCCATGCTCGTTTACAGCATGATTGGTGTGGGAATGGCCTGGGCCAGCATTCTTGCCATGCCTTATGCCATACTGGCAGGTAGCATTCCGCCAGGTAAAATGGGGATTTACATGGGCATTTTCAATTTCTTCATAACCATACCTCAGATTGTGAGTGCACTGCTGGCGGGCCCAATGGTAAAATATCTGTTCGACAATGAGGCCATCTATGCACTGGCAACTGCCGGTTTTATGATGCTGCTCGCTGCCGTTTCCATGGTTTATGTGAACGATGGAAAGTTGATTAAGGTGAAGTGATTAGGGTTTTTTGGTTTATTGGTTTATTAGTTTGACTGTGAAACTGTAAGGCATTGTCAATCATTGTGCAGCGAAGCGGAATGAGACCGACATCATCTCTCCTCTCTTTCATTTTTTCATTTACAAAACAAACGGTCAATCTTTTTCAAGACGGGACAAAACTTTAAACCAATTAACTATTTAACTTTCTTAAGGTAATGCACCACAGAAACCCCCATGGGATCAACCGAAGGAACCTGCAAACCCCTGTTTGCAGGTTCAAGTAGCACACTGCCATCCTTCCAAATAGCTTTTATATCGGGATAACGCCGGCTGTCAATGGGCTGCGCTTTATCTGATTGGTTTATAAATACCCCAATTACGTCTTTTTCACCTTCCACAAAGAATGCATACAAACCATTGTGAGGGATGTACTGCGTGCGTCGACCATGCTCAAATAATGCAGCATATCGTTCACGTATTCCTGCCAGACTTTTGATATAATCAAACATTTCACGCTGCTCATTGCTGAGACCTTCGGTGATGAACCCATTTCTTTCATCGCCCTGCCAGCCGCCCGGTGCATCCCTGCGGATGGCTCCATGGGCTCCTGTATCCGTCATCAACCATTCCGTGCCATAAAAAATGCAGGGAATACCGCGGCTCATGAACATCAGTCCCAGTGCCATTTTGGTTTTGGTCATATTTTTTCCGAACGTGGCGTGCATGCGGTTTAAATCGTGGTTGTCGGCAAATGTTACCAGCATTTCAGGCCGCCGATACACGTAATCTGAAGCCATCAGGTAATACATTTTGCTAATGCCGGTGTTCCAACCAAAAGACTCATTCAGCGCCTGGTGCAGACCAAAACAAAACTGAAAATCAGTTACTGCATCCGGTAAACCAGCGGGCTTAGCAAATATGTTGGGTGCAAACACAGACTGCGCTGCCAATGTATGTTCCCATGTTTCACCAAACACAAACAACCCTGGAAAAGCTTTTTTCAAATCCAGGTTCAGCCCAACAAGAAAACCCTGTTGTGAATATGGATATGTATCCACCCTCACAGCAGAAGCTTGTGTGGTTGCCACCCACCACAGTGTATTTTGTATGAGATACCGTGCCACATGAAAATTATCCTGATTCAAATCGGGCATGTGATGGTCGAACCAGCCCTCAAGCATGGTTTTTACTTCAGATGGTGCTGCGTAAGGATCGCTCAAAGCAGCAACCCTGTAGTTGCTGCGGAAAAATGTATCGCGAAGGTGAAACCAGTCATTTGAAATCCGTTTTTTAAACAACGTATGTTCATTCCCTACGTGATTATAAACCACATCCAGCACCCACTTAATGCCTTTTTCACGGCTTTTTTCGGCCAGTTTAACATATTCTTGATTGCTGCCATAACGGGGGTCTATGCGATAATGGTCGGTACAGGCATAACCATGGTAACTCTGTGACGGCTGATTATTTTCCAGCAAAGGCGTCATCCAAAGTGCATTAAAGCCCAAATTTTTTATATGGTCGAGGTTTTTTGCAACACCGGCAACATCGCCGCCATGTCTCCCATGCAGTGCTCCTCTGTCGGCCGTTTCCAGCATACCCGGAACATTGTCGTTGCTGTCATTTCCATTGGCAAAGCGATCAGGCATCAGCAAATACATGCGATCGGCAGCACTCATTGGGGCCCCGGCAACGGGCTTTTCATTCACTTTGTATCGAAATCTGCACTTTCTTCCGTTCAGGATCGTCTCAATGGTAAAATCCCCCTGATTGGGTTTTAGGGAAACATAAATAATTCTGTAGCCCGGATTAATGCCCTTTGCCTCTGAAACCATACGAGGCCCTCCTTTAACAGCAATTTTAGTAAGTTGTATAGAATCACCATAAAGCACTAACTGCAACTTATCTTGCCCCATATTTTTAAACCAGTTCGGTGGATCGCAGCGGCTGATATGCTGACCCATTGACGAACAAAAAACAAACGAACTGTATATACAAACCAACCATTTCCTCGAAATAAAAAACTTCATCATTTGTTAAAATTATTTCAACAAAGAAAAAAAATATCTTTCAAAGTGTCGGAATTACACTTATTAATTTTTATTTTTGCTTCAACAACTAAACTATTTAACCAATCATGATTAAAAACTACCTAACCATTCTTGCATTTTCGGCAACAGCGGGCCTTTATGCTCAAGCGGATGTTACGCTTAAGGTGGACGATCGAAACAACAAAACCAAAACCGCTATCAAATTCAAAGGACAGTTCAACAGCTGGACTGAAGTATCTGCTTTCGATGATGGAACCAATGGTGATGCCGCTGCCGGCGACAACATCTGGTCATTAAAAGTAGCTGCTGTTGCAGACGGAACTTACGAGTGGGGTGCTGTAGATCAGGACGGAGCTTGGCTCACCCCTGGTGTTCCCAACTACAAATTTACTGTTGCGTCAGGTGCAGTTTCAGGCCAAACTGAAATTGTTATTCCTAAATTAAAGCCTATGCATCCGGTTGTGTTTACCGTTCGCGACCTTGCCAAAAAAGAAAGCGGCGTGAAACTGAAAGGTGCTATGTTCGGCTGGTCAAGCAAAGACATGTTTGACGACGGCACCAATGGAGATACCACTGCAGGAGACAATGTGTGGACATTGAAAACCGACGTGGAAGAAGGCAGCTTCGAATGGGGTATTGAAAACCAGTGCGGTTGGAAACTGGTAGGCCCTAACCGTCAGTTCACTGTTGCTGTTGGTGGTGCAGTTACCGGAAGTATTTCTTACAGCATCCCTGCTTTAACTACCCCTATCAATGTAACATTCCGTGTTTATATGGGCGACGTTATCGTGAATTCAGCCGGATTGTACATTGCAGGTAATTTCCAAGACGCCGTTGCCGGAAAATCCCTATGCAACTGGAGCAAAGACACCCTGCGCCTCACAGATGCCGACAAAAACGATGTATATGAAATCACTGTGAGCTTGTCTCCCGGCAACTACGCCTACAAATACTTCAATGGTCGCGGTGGCGATCCTGACGGCGAGAAGGGCGACTTCAGTGCCGGCGGATGCGGTTCAGACAACGGTCTTGGTGGCACCAACCGCAACATTAATCTGAGCAGCGCAACTGCTGACGTTGTAGTTGATATTTACAAATACGACAGCTGCGTAGTGTACAAACTTCCTACTACCGGCATCAAAAAATCAAACAGCGTTTTCAAAGGCATTTATCCTAACCCAGCTACTTCATCTGCCAATGTTTCCTTCACTAACAAAAACATGGCTCACGTGGTAGAACTGATGGATATTTCAGGCAAAGTAGTTGCCAAAAATAATTACGCTGCAGGTGTTAATTATGGCACTATTATGAAAATTTCTTCAGGAACTTATTTTGTTAAAGTTACCGCTGCAGACGGCTCAAGTGCCACTTCTACACTGGTATTTGAATAATTGATATTTTCCCTACAAAAAAGGCAACTTTTCTTTTGAAAGTTGCCTTTTTTTATGCTAAATTTGAGTACAAAGCCATGTTGAGATTTTTTACTATTGTTTCTGCGCTTCTGCTAAGCAGTTCAGCGTATTCACAGATGTCATTAGACCCTGTTTTTGCCTCACAAAATGACAGTGTTACCATCATTTTTGATGCCACCAAAGGCAATGGTGCGTTAAAAGATTTAGGTCCGCCCGATGTATACATTCACACCGGCGTTATTACCAGCGTCAGTACCGGCAACTCAGACTGGCGCTATGTGAAAGGTGTTTGGGGCACAGACGACTTGCCCCGTAAAATGAGCTATGCCGGAAACAATATTTATAAAATAAAAATTTTTATACCCACTTTCTACGGGGTTCCTGCCGGAGAAACCATTAAAAAAATTGCTGCTGTTTTCCGTGATAAAACAGGAAATAAAGTGGGCCGAAATGCCGATGGTACTGATATCTACGCAGATATTTTTCCTCCGGGCCTAAAAATCAGCTTTACCAAACCCGCTGAAATACCCGGAATTTTTGAAACAACCGATAACATTACGTTTGAGGCCAAAGCATCAGAATTAGCCAAAATCACCTTCTTTGAAAATGGCATTCAGTTAGATACACAAACGACTGCCACATATACCAAAACCATTAGTGGCAGACCTGCAGGCCGTTACACCTATGTAGTAAGAGCTCAAAAAGGCAGCTTTACTGCCAATGATACGCTAAGTATCTCTGTCAATCCAGCGGTTATCACCGAGGCCCTGCCATCCGGAATGGTTGATGGTGCCAATTATATCAATGATACTACCTTGCTATTTTCACTGGTTGCTCCAGGGAAAAAATACACCTACCTGATTGGTGACTTCAATAATTGGCAACCCCTGCCCGGATACTTCATGAAGAAAACCCCGGATGGAAACCGTTGGTGGTTGCGGGTTTCAGGCCTTAAAAAAGGTCAACAGTACGGATATCAGTATCTGGTAGACGGGCTGCTCAGAGAAGCCGACCCACTCAGCGAACTGATACTTGACAACTGGAATGATGGATTTATCAACAAATCAGACTTCCCCGGTTTGCCCAATTATCCGGCTGGAAAAACCACAGGTCTGGTTTCTGTAATTCAACCTGGAAAAGCGGCCTATACATGGAAACATGACACCTTCACCGTTAAAAATGTAGGGCAGCTCAATATCTATGAATTACACATTCGTGATTTCATTGCAGCCCATGCATATACAGTTTTGATAGACACCCTCCCCTACCTTAAAAAACTTGGTGTGAATGCCATTAAACTCATGCCTGTTAATGAATTTGAAGGAAACTCCAGCTGGGGCTACAATGTATCTTATCACATGGCATTGGATAAATATTATGGCAATGCCAATCAGCTGAAAGCGTTTATTGATGAATGCCACAGACAAGGTATTGCAGTTTTTCTGGATGTGGTGTTTAACCATGTGTTCGGACAAAGCACTTTATGCCATTTGTACTGGAACAGCGCACTCAACCAGCCGGCAGATAATAACCCCTGGTTAAATCCGGTAGCCAAGCACGATTTCAATGTGGGATATGATTTTAATCATGAAAGTCAGCTAACCCAGCAATACATGGATCGTGTAATTAAATACTGGCTCACCGAATTTAAAGCCGATGGATTCCGATTTGACCTCTCCAAAGGATTCACCCAAAAAAACACACTGGGAAATACCGGTGCCTGGGGCCAATATGATGGTAGCCGTATTTATTTGCTCAAACGCATGCGCGACGCCGTTCGCAGCTATGACAACAATGCCGTACTGATCCTGGAACACTTTGCTGATAACAGCGAAGAGACCGAATTATCCAACGAAGGTTTTCTTTTCTGGGGGAATGGCAGTGGTCCCTATTCTGAAGTTTCAATGGGCTATACTGCAGACTTATCGTGGGCAAGCAATTATAAAAATAGAGGTTGGAATAACCCACATCTCATATCTTACATGGAAAGCCATGATGAAGAGCGTATGATGTATAAAAACATCACCTTTGGAAACATCAGCGGCAGTTACAATGTGAAACAGCTGCCAACCGCATTAAAACGTGGTGAAATGGCTACTGTGCTATTCTTCAGCGTACCCGGCCCAAAAATGATATGGCAGTTTGGTGAACTGGGATATGATGTCAACATCAATTTCAACGGCAGAACAGGCGAAAAGCCCATACGCTGGAATTACCTCACCGAACCCAATCGCCAAAGCTTGCATCGGGTATATTCAACCATGATGAACCTGAGAAATAAGTATCCTGTTTTCCATACCACTTTCAATAATTTTGATTTGGGTGGAAGGGTGAAGAAAGCGTGGTTACAATACTTCGACCACTACGTTCATGTGATTGCAAATACCGACGTTGTCTCTGTCAATACCACATATGATTTTCACGATACCGGCAAGTGGTATGAAATATTCTCCGGTGACAGTCTTCAGGTAACAAACAAGAATGTACCCATCAACCTGGCCCCGGGTGCTTATCGTTTGTTTACCAACAAAAAGATGGAGGCACAACCCGTAGTCCAAATCCCCAACAACACCCAGGCGATGGTAAATCCGCCGGATGTATTAATTTTCCCAAATCCGGCCTCTGAAACACTGCAACTCTCATCACCAGCAAATACAACCATCACCATCAGAGACGCTTCCGGAAGGTCCGTATTTACCGGAATTACCGGTGGGGATATTCTAACCATTCAAACCCACAGCTGGTCTAATGGTGTGTATTTTATTCAGGGGCAGTCTCAAGGTCGCAACTGGGCAGTTAAAACCTTGATTCAGCATTAATTTGTATCCTTATAAAATAAAAAACCCTGCCATTTTAGCAGGGTTTTTTTATGCCCGTTTATACAAATTCTCATAATTGTAGTATTTGGCAGCTATAAATAGTAGCTTTGTAGTGTATTTCTGTTTGGCCCGGCATTTGTCAACAGTTTCATAAGAGCATAATGAGCGAAATTAAAAATAACAAACCCAAACCCGGTGGTTTCCGGTTTAACCCCTACTGGATTTATGGCATCATATTCATTGTGATGCTGGTTCTTACTTTTTTCCCGCGCAGTTCAGGCCGCAGCACCAACTGGACAGAAGTGAGAGAGATGATTATTCAAGGCGATGTTGAAAAACTCACCATTGTCAATGAACAGATCGTGGAAGTTTATTTGAAAAAGGATGCAATTGGGAAAGAACAGCATAAAACCAGTGCCAAAAAAGAGGATATGCTGGGAGCCAATCAACCCAATTATTATTTTGAAATCGAAAAAGGTTATTTCAACAATGAAATAAAGGATCTGAAAGAAGATCTCAAAGCCAAGAAAATTGAAAATCAGATACCCCCCATCAGTTATGAATCGCACAGCGATTTTGTGGGTCAACTGTTTCAGTGGCTCTTTTTCATAGGTATTTTCCTCATCTTCTGGAGCATCCTATTCCGCCGTGTGGGCGGCGGTGGCGGCGGTGGCGGATCCAATATCTTCAGTATTGGTCGTGCCAGGGCCCAGTTATTTGATAAAGACACTAAGGTAAACATCTCATTTAAAGATGTTGCCGGACTGGAAGAAGCCAAAGTTGAGGTGATGGAGGTTGTTGACTTCCTGAAAAACCCTAAGAAATACACCAACCTGGGAGGTAAAATTCCCAAAGGCGTACTGCTGGTAGGCCCTCCCGGAACAGGAAAAACATTATTAGCCAAAGCAGTTGCCGGTGAGGCGGGTGTGCCTTTCTTTTCGCTATCCGGCTCTGATTTCGTGGAAATGTTTGTGGGTGTAGGTGCTAGCCGCGTGCGCGACCTCTTCAAACAAGCAAAAGAAAAAGCACCCTGCATCATATTCATTGATGAAATTGATGCAGTTGGCCGTGCAAGGGGCAAAAATCTGGTGCAGGGCAGCAACGACGAGCGTGAGAATACCTTGAACCAGCTGCTGGCTGAAATGGATGGTTTTGGCACAGACAGTGGCGTTATCATCATGGCCGCAACCAACCGTCCGGACATTCTGGACAGCGCATTGCTGCGTCCGGGCCGTTTCGACAGACAAATCACGGTAGACAGACCCGATCTTGCCGGCAGGGAGCAAATTTTCAAGGTACACCTAAAACCCCTGACCAAACTGGCCGGCGATGTGGATGCACACAAACTGGCCGCACAGACTCCCGGCTTTGCAGGTGCCGAAATTGCCAATGTATGCAATGAAGCTGCCTTGATTGCAGCCCGTCACGGCAAAGAACATGTGGATATGCAGGATTTTCAGGATGCCATAGACCGTGTCATTGGCGGTCTGGAAAAGAAAAATAAGATTATCTCGCCCGAAGAGAAACAAATTGTGGCATACCACGAAGCAGGCCACGCCATTGCAGGGTGGTTCCTCGAAAACGCCGATCCCTTGCTGAAAGTGAGCATTGTACCGCGCGGCGTAGCGGCTTTGGGATATGCACAGTACCTGCCCAAGGAACAATACCTCTACCGGACAGAACAATTGCTGGACAGCATGTGCATGACCCTTGGAGGCAGAGCCGCAGAAGATATTTTCTTCGGAAAAATAAGCACCGGTGCCCAAAATGACCTGGAACGGATTACCAAGATGGCCTACAGCATGGTTACCATTTACGGCATGAGTGAAAAGGTGGGCAACCTCTCCTTTTATGACCCTCAGGGAGAATATGGTTATCAAAAACCATACAGCGAAAAAACATCAGAATTGATTGATGAAGAGGTTCGTAATATTATTGCCGGAGCCTATGCGCGTTGCAAAAATCTGCTGACCGAGAAAAAGGAAGAGTTGAAATCGGTGGCGGAAGAATTGCTGCAGAAAGAAATTCTGTTCCAGTCAGATTTGGAAAGACTGATTGGAAAAAGACCTTTTGATCATAAGCCCGTGCTGACTGCTGAAACCACAGATACTGCTCCCCAGCCCGAAATAGAAATACAATCCACAACTGAACCGGAAGCGCCTGCTGAAGAAACTACCGGCATTGAACCCGAGGCATAAAAAATGGATAGGTCGGGTGGCTGTTGTGGCCATCCTCATTGCGGCATGGTTTCTCCGCAGTGTTATTGCCTATTTTCTAGTGGCGGCCCTTTTAAATTTCATCGCTGCACCCCTAATGGCGATGATGGAAAAACACATCACCTGGAAAAAGAAACCCCTGCCGCGCTGGATTTATGCCATCAGCATCATTGCATTTCTGCTGACCGTAATATTTGGACTGCTGCGTTTAATTATACCTCCGCTGCTTGAACAGGCCGACAGAATCAGCCATATTTCCAATGACGATTTTAAACGCAGTTTTGGAGCTCCGCTGGCTGATTTACAGCGTTATTTAGACAGCTGGGGTATAAATAGCCAAACATTTAGTGCAGAACAGCTTAAACACGATTTTATGGTATGGGTGCAGTCTGCTGATATCAGATTGGCAGTTGCTGAAATATTAAATGGTGTGAGCACCGCCGGTGGATGGGTGTTTTCAGTACTGTTCATTACATTCTTTTTCCTCAAAGAAAAGTTCTTGCTTTACCGGCTAATCCACACCCTTACCCCAGATCACATTGAGCCGCGTATGCAAAAAGTACTGAGGGCCATTCAAAATCTACTCGGCAAATACTTCAGGAGTATCTTACTGCAAATTCTGGTTTTTGGGGGCTATATTTTTGTGGGCCTCAGCATTGTAGGGGAGCCTTATGCCCTCACCATCGCGGTCTTCTGCGGTCTAATCAACCTGATAAGCTACATAGGCCCCATTTTAGGGCTTTCAGTTGCTGTGCTTTTTAGTGTGGGCGGTCACCTCGGTGCAGATTTTTACACGTCAATTTTACCCCATTTAATCGAAGTTTCTACGGTATTCGGTATTGCTATTTTGCTGGATAACATGGTCTCTTATCCACTGATATTTTCCAACTCGCTAAAGGTGCATCCCCTGGAACTGTTTTTTGTTGTACTGGCGGGTTTTCAGATTGCCGGACTGGGCGGTATGATTGTGGCAGCACCGGTTTATACCATGCTTAAAATTATAGCGAAAGAGTTTTTGCAGGGGTTTGATGTAATTCGCAGTATTACCCGCGGGGTTTAGTCTTTTTGTTTTCTCAAACGCAGGTAATAAGCAGTACCCAGCGTCAAACAAATACCACTCAGAATCATAAGCCAGGTAAAATCGCCCATGCGGGTATAGAGGGTCATTTTTCGCTTACTGTCAATATCAAGACTTGCTGAGATGGCCGTTTTCTCCCACCACTTCGTTGACTTTACCACTTCACCGTATGGATTGATGAACCCTGAAATTCCGGTGTTGGCACTGCGCACCAGCCAACGCCTATGCTCTATGGCCCGCAAACGCGCATAAGCAAGATGCTGCTTATATCCGGGTGTATTGCCCCACCAAGCATCATTGGTAATCACACATAAAATGTCGGCGCTGTCTTTCACAAATCGGCCGGTATAATCGCCATAAATACTCTCATAGCAAATGATGGGCGCCGCCTTTATTTTGCCACCCGAGAATACTGCAGGCGCCTGACTCTTGCCCAAACTGCCTGAAATAGAGTTTTCATCAAGTTGCACAGCAAGCTTATCTATCCAGGGGAAATGCTGCACCAAGGGCATCTGCTCGGTACCGGGAACCAAAATACTTTTATGATAGTATCGAAATGGACCGGCACCAATCCATACAGCACTGTTATAGGCATTCCACCAAAGGGTGGGATCCTGGGTAGGTCGGGCCGTAGCATTGGGTTTTTCAGTGCAGTTTTCATACACCTGCTGCATATCGGCTCCGGTGAGGATATTTAAAGATGGAAATTCCTTTCTCAGTGTAGCCAATGAAAGCACGTCAGGATGCTGCAGGGGATTGTCAACATCTATGGATGAGGTTATGCTGGTTTCAGGCCATACCAACAGGTATGTATTTTTATCTACAACCCGCTTGCTAAGCACAATCATTTCTGAAACCATCTCAGAGGATGGCCGGGCAAATTTCTCGTTCCAGGGATCGTAGCTGGGCTGGCATACAGCCACACTGACCTTTGTATCGGGCTTTACCGTTTTTTCCCATTTCCAGGCATTGAAAAGGGAAGATAACCACACAAACACAAGCAACGCTGTGGCCGCCAATCCATAATTCCGGCTGCGGTATTTCCAGGTCTTCCAAATCAGCACATTCATTGCCAGTATGAAGGCAGAGCCACCGAGTGTACCAGTAATATCATACCACTGCACCAGCCATGGGGCCGATGCCAAACCATTACCCAGGGTAAGCCAGGGCCAACTCAAATCCCAGCGGTGATGAAGGTATTCATAGGTTAGCCAAAAAACCACGAATAGATAAATAGCAGGATCACCCAGCTTTTTATGGCAAAATCGATGGAGCACCCAAGGAATGGTCATAAACAACGTGTTCAATACCAACATGGCAACAGCGCCGGGGGGCGTACTATTCCATACCCACCAGGTAGTAAAAAGATTCCAGAAAAACAACGCTGCATACAATCGAATCCACCACCGCATTCCAGTTCGCTCCTGCCACTCCTCCTGCAATTGCAACAATGGAACAAATCCCACAAATAAAAGCACAAAAATGCCGATTGGCGGCCAGGCAAGCCAAAAGCACACACCAGGTACAAACAAATAGTAAACCCACTTCCACCTATTCATCGTGGTTGCCCTCCTGTGCATAGTCGGTGCCCTGCAGCACCACCACAAACTCGCCTTTGGGGGAATGTGCTGTAAAATGAAGTATCAGCTCATCCACAGAACCGTTCACCGTTTCTTCAAACTTTTTGGTCAGCTCACGGCTAACGCTGATTTTTCGATCTCCGGCACCCAATTCTTTAAGTGCCTGAAGGGTTTTTAGCAGTTTGTGCGGGCTCTCGTAGAAAACCACCGTACAGGGCTGGGAAAGCATCTGCAGCAATTTGGTTTGCCTGCCTTTTTTCTGAGGAAGAAAACCTTCAAAAACAAATCTGTGTAGGGCAAAACCGCTTTTTAACAGTGCGGGGATAAATGCAGTAGCTCCTGGTATAACCTCAATAGGTATGTCATTTTCAACACATGCCCTAGCGAGTAAAAAACCGGGATCGGAGATACCGGGCGTACCTGCATCAGAAATCTGGGCCAGCACCGCACCTTTTTGCAAACGGTCTATAATTCCTGCTAAACGCTGGTGTTCATTATGCTGATGCAAAGACTCCAGGGGTGTCTGAATATCGAAATGATTAAAAAGAATTTTACTGTTGCGGGTATCCTCTGCCAGCACAGCATCTACCCTTTTGAGCGTTTCAACCGCCCGGAACGTCATGTCAGACAAGTTGCCGACAGGTGTGGCTACGAGGTAGAGTTTACCGCTGCTCAACTTTTGTTGATGAATAGTTTTTCTGTTTTAACCGGTTTTTTGCTGTCAACACGCCTTAGCTGAAAAACGTAAACACCGGGTGCAAACCTAACGGTTGAGAAAATCATTTCATTGCGATCCACCGGCACATCCGCCATCATGACACGACCGGCAGCATCATAAACACTCAAGGTAAGGGTATTTAACAGCTCCTCATTGGTAACTTCCACTACGGCCGTCTGGTTGCTGTTTCGGGCAAATATTTTTACCTCATTATAAACAACAGTATCAAAGATTCGCATCTTCTCCACCACCTCTACTTTAATGGGTAAGCTGTCACGATAATCCTTGATTACATTTCGCATAACCTGAATTTGCTGGCGAGTGAACATGTTCTGGCATGGCTCCGAACTGTAATCCATGTAATTTTCTACCATATCAGGAAGATCATCTTTGGGATCGGTGCAGGTATTCGCGCCAAAATTGCAATTAAAATTACTGCGGCTTCCCTGGTTGGGGGTATCATATAAATAATCATCAACAGCACAACCCGGTGTAAAAAATGGTGGGTCTCCCCAAATGTGGCGCAGACCGAAATAATGTCCGAATTCGTGTGTAGCAACACGCCCCCTACTACTTGCTGACAGCACACCGATCGCTCTTGGGTTATTTCTTCCAAAAACCTGATAATGCATAACAACTCCCTGCAGCGTGTCAGCTACCCAGATTGAGCTAGGCCAATTGGGATGACCATATGGCGGATATGCATAACCTAATAACAAGCCAGTATTTGGATTTTGATCATCCAAATCGCCAACCCAAACATTCAAATATTTGGATGGATTCCAGGCCCGGCTTCCCCCTTGAGCCGCAATCTTGATATTGTTTGAAGCAGAACTAAAAAAAGAGCGGGTGGTTGTTTTTCTGATAATGCCTGTGGTTGGATTTCCCGAAGGATCATTGGCGGCCAATACAAACTTAAATCTGGTGCTTCCGGCCCGGCTTTTAAAAATGCTGCGGGTATTGCCCGTGTCCGGATTCAGACGGCTAAAATCTTGATTCAGCACCTCAAGTTGGTTGAAAACGAGACTGTCATGCAGATTTTCAGTGGCATTGTTATACAGGATGTGAAACACCACAGGGATGGTGTAAATGGTGTCGTAAAAATAGGTTGTATCCTTGATGCTAATTTTACGTGGCAGCACCTGATTGCCCTTGATGCTTCTTATGTATGCCCTGTCATAGGCAGCTCTGAAACCCGGATATTGCTTTTCCAGGTTTTCCATTACCTGATCATATCCGCAACGGTCAATGGTCGGGGTCTGTGCCGAAGCGAGGTTAAAAACAAAGGCAAAAAGTACCAGGTAAATATATTTCATTCGTTTATTTTCCTTTAAATGCGGGTTTTCTTTTTTCGTTGAATGCGGTCACTCCCTCGCGGTAATCCTCGCTCCTTCCGGCAATTTCCTGGCAATAGGCCTCATACTGCAACATGGTTTCCAAATCGGAATGGGTGGCTTTATTCAGCATCTTTTTAATCATGCCAATGGCCAAAGTGGGTGCGTTTGCATAATATTCGGCCACTTTAGCTACTTCTTCATCCAGCCCTTCTGCTGCCACCACCCTGTTGATCAAGCCCCATTCCAGCGCCTGCTGCGCCGTTACTTTCTGGGCCATGGTACACATCTCGAACGCACGTGCCGGCGATATGGCTTTAGGCAGGAAATAACTGCTGCCGCTGTCCGGTACCAGCCCAACATTCACAAAAACTTCAATCAACGATACATGCTCTGCGGCAATGATAAAATCGCAGGCAAGCGCCAATGAAGCTCCTGCTCCTGCCGCCACCCCGTTAATCCTGCCTATAATGGGTTTGGGCATCTCGCGCATGGCATGAATGATGGGGTTGTAGCGCTTGTAAAGACTTTCACTTAAACTGCGGTTTTTACTGCCTGCGATGGCCTTAAGGTCCTGCCCGCTGCAAAATGCCTTACCGGCACCGGTAAGCACAACCACACGTACCTCATCGTCTTTACCCGCCTGCTTCAGCGCATCCTGCAACTGATAGCTTTGGTCATCGTTGAATGCATTGAAAACATCAGGACGATTGAGGGTAATTTGGGCCACATTGCCCTTTTTTTCATATAAAACTGCAGGTGATTCCATGGTATGTGAGCAAGAAACGAGCCATTGCAAATGTAACGAATAATCCAAGGCAAAACCCCAGAATAAGTTCAAAATGGCTGTGGGCTGACAACCCCTTTCGCGCTATGTAAACCAACACGATGAGGGCACAGGCCAGCAATACAGCACCATTACTCGTGGGTAAGCACAACACCCAGGCCAGCAAACCAGACACCCCGGCCATGTGAGCAGATACCTTATAACCTATGATATTAATGATCAATAAAAATAAAAGCACTGCCATGTTGCAAGCGCTCCATACCATGGCGAGAATGGCATTTTCCCGAAAAATCAAATATGCGGTCAGCAAAGAAAAAAGCACCCCCAATGCATACAATCCATGGCGTTGCTCACGCCTAAAAATAAACACATCAGACACCTTTCCCATTCTCATGTACAGAAACAAAGAAAACAGCGGCAAAATCACCATTCCAAACATAAAAAGCATCCAGACCAAAGGAGAAAAAGCAGTCCCCTGATGCGCCACACCCAGACCAACAACAGCCATGCTGCCTGGATAAAAAAGGTAGGAAATTCCGCGATATATGGGATACATGAATGGCAAAGATAAGGGTGATTAACACTCAAACCCTGCCGTCTATATTGATGCTAATGACCGCTAAATACTATTTAAAAAATCAATAAAGCACTGATTTTACTTTAGGTGAATTCATACAATCAACTTATTTCACCCAGACCTTTTCGCAGTGCAATCCACTTTCTGTTTTTATTTGCAGCATGTATAAGCCGGAATTTACCGATGAAATAGAAATCACAGCATTTTGAGCGGAAACGAAACCTTGTTTAATCCGCTGACCCGAATGGCTGTAAAGTGCGTATTCACAGGGCATATCTTGATCGGGAATCGTAACATTAATTAGAGATTCAGCAGGATTGGGATATACAGAGACCTTCATTGCTTCTGAGCCGGAAAAGGCCGCAACACTGCAGATATCTGACATTGAATTGCTTCCACCCTCTGAAATCAAACGGATTTGATAATCTGTTACAAAACCGGGTGCCGATTCATCCATGAATACATAATGTTTGATAACTTGACTGTTACCAGCGGCCTTTAACTGGCCAATGACGTTAAATCCTCCGGATTTTGTTCTTCTCAATACCTCAAAAATGCTGGAATTGATCTCTGCTGTGGTAGCCCATTTTAATTCTATGCTGCGCGCATCTACCCGCCTGCAATGCACAGACAGCCAAGTTACCGGCAATACAACTATGTTATCACCGATAGCGAATGAAGAAAAGCTACCTGTATATCCTGTGTATGTGAGTGAGTTGCCCGATACTGAAGTTGTGCCAGTCTGAATCTGCCAGGTACCTGCGTTGTAGTTATACAATCTGTGGCTGGTGATGCCTGTGGTTTGCTCACCTGCATTCCAATTGAAGGTCATGTTCACTCCGCTTCCTGCATTGGGATTGGTTTTTCCAATGTTCCAAGTTCGGCGCACCCGCGGCTCGGTAGCTGTTTTACCTGAAACACCGCCGTAGTATACTTCATCCAGTACCCTGGCACTAAATTCATCTGCTACACCTGTGGTGTTTGTAATGGTTACCGGATTGTAGGCACTGTTGCCCACAGGAAAAGTGAAGGAAGCCCCATTTGCAATGGTTCGTCTCAAAGTACCGGTACCATTAGTCTGTGTATAATTCTCAGTAGTTACCCCGCTGACATTACCCGTAAGCGTGAGATTGCCGGCACCCAGCGTCAGCTTGTTGTTTAGCGCGAGGTTACCTGCTACGCTAACATTGCCATCGGTGGTTTTGCTGCCGGTACCGCCAATGCTTAGATTTTGATATGGTATAGCCGAAACAACCGTCTGGCTTGATGTACCATTGTACTCCACTGTATTCCCTGTATTTACCCAGCCACCGATGGATGTGGCAGAAACCGTTAGCGCACCGGCTACCTTCATGGTTCCAGCCGGCAGGGTAATACTGCCATTGCTCTTATTGCCACTGATGGTTAAATTGTTATAATCCAGGAGCAGTAATTGCTGTGCGGTAGTCCCATTGTAATTCACAGTATTGCCGGTATTAATCCAGCTGCCCAAGCCGGTTGCGGTATTTGTAAAACTACCGGCAACACCCACTGTTCCCGATCCCAGGGTAATGGATGGTGAACCGGTGCGAACACCCTCAACCGTTAAATTATTGTAATTGATAGGGGCAATGGTTTGTGCGCCGGTGCCTGAGTATCGGAAGTTATTGCCTGTATTTACCCAACTGCCTGCATTGGTCAAGGTATATGTCATGGTGCCACGTACCGTAATATCGCCCGAAGCCAGCGTCATGGTATTCCCATTTCTATTATTGCTGATATTAAGGTTGTGATACTGCCCTGCTGCAATGGTTTGTGCACCAGTTCCACTATAGTTTACGGTAGCACCTGTTTCTCCAAACAAGGTGAGCGAGGTGGAGTTTGAGGCGATGTCGAGGGTACTGTTATTTGCTATTCTGAACGTTCCACTAATTAAGTTGTTTCCTGTGCTCAAAACAGTTGCAGACGTTCCGTTTCCAACCACCACCATGGAATTGCTGCCCGATACTGTCCAGTTATTGCTAAGTCCCGCTGTGGATCGGTTTCTAACCGCAAAAATCTGATCTGCTGCAGTGAAATTTGGAGGATTATTGCCAGTACCGTCAGGGTTATCACCCCAGGTAGTTAAATCATTAAGATTACCTATGCTTTTAGAATAATAAACTGTTGGACCGCAAAACGAACCGGATGTACCCGAGTCGATGATGCTCCATGATTTTGGACCAACAAGTTCATTTCTAAACATGGTTACATTGGTTCCGTAAACCTTGCCCAATGCACCTAACTGCCTATTGGTTGCGGAAGTTGAAAGTCCCCATATTGCCAGGGTACGAGAATAATTATCACAGTTTAATCCGGAGCGATCGAGCATCCAGGACAAATTTACATTAGATCTGAGGGTCCATTGACCCAGATTTTGATTGAAGGCAGTGGCACTGGTAAAAATACTGCTCATGTTGGAGACATTGCTCACATTCCAGCGCGATAAGTCCTGATTAAAGGATGTAGCATAATAAAACATGGCACTCATGTTCGTTACATTTCCTACGTTCCAGTTACCGATGTTTTGGTTGAAGGCATATGCATTTTGAAACATGGAGGCCATATTGGACACCTTGCCGGTATTCCAGCTGCCAATGTTTTGATTAAACACATTTGCATCATAAAACATCCAATTCATGTCAGTTACATTGGATGTATTCCAGTTGCCGATATTTTGATTAAAAGATGAAGCTCCGGTGAACATCGAATTCATGTCGGTTACTTTACCCGTATTCCAACTGCCAATATTTTGATTGAATGCATATGCATAGGTAAACATCCCGGACATGTCAATAACGTTGCCCGTATTCCAGCTGCTTATATTTCCATTAAAAACAGATGCTGTCCGAAACATGTCTTGCATGGTGGTAACAGCCGCAGTATTCCAGTTGCCAATATTTTGATTAAATGCAATTGCACCACTGAACATACCCGCCATGTTGGTTACCTTTCCGGTGTTCCAGCCACCAATGTTCTGATTAAAAACCGTGGCAACGTAAAACATCATTGACATATTGGTAACATTACCCGTATTCCAGCCACCGATATTCTGGTTAAACGTTGCCGCACCCCAGAACATGCTTGCCATGTTGGTCACATTGCTCACATTCCAGCCGCTTATATCCTGGTTAAAAGCATACGCTGCTTCAAAGGTCTGCTGCATATTGGTGATGGTGCTTGTGTTCCACGAGCCAATGCTGCCCGGTCCGTTTAAACTGGCACAATTCGCAAACATTTCCTGCATGGAGGTAGCGTTGCTCAAATCGGGAACGCCTGTGGAAGTGATGCCTAGGTTGCTGCAACCCGAAAACATTTTTTCCATGCTGGTCCAAGCTACGCTGCCCCATTGGGTTACATCCACCAGGCGGTTCCTGTTGATATTGCCATTAATATAAAACCGTTGTAAATTAGATGGAGCTATCCGTAATTCAATAACGGCGTTGGTCGGAAGCGAACTAATGCTTCTAGAAACCGCAGAACCTGCCGAAAAAGTACCCGAACCACTCGAAGACCCGGGAGAAAGTTCCTGCCAGGTATAGGAAATGGATCCGGCAGCATTGGTGGTGAAAAAAGAGATGCTGTTGTTTCCTGCCGCACCCGTCTTAGATAAATCCCAGCGGGTAATGAAATCGCTTGCCTGAGCAAACAAGTTTTGTGAAAATAATCCTACAAAAAAAGTTAATACCAGTAAATACTTGTGTCTGGAGCTATTGGAGTTCATTTTTTTGAGCATTAAGTCTACAAATATACGGTTTTTTTTTTGAATTTAATTTACAATTAAAAGTCAATTATTATCATATAACATCAATTTATTTACTTTATTTTGCTTATTTTATTATCATTTTATAAATTTTAAATTTGGTTATTAATAACTAACTCAAACCATTAGCGTTAAAAAGTAGACGATACCTAGGTTCCCAGCCATGAGTTTGCCTAACCATTAAAAGTTGCATCTGCAGGGCCACACTTTCTGCATACATTTGTAACCATGCTGCGCAAGCTCTGGCAAAAAACCGCCTTCAAAATCGGTCTGATTATCACGCTGATATTCGCTTTGCCTGCCCTGTTGGGTTACCTCATCACCCCAGATAATACCCGAGACTGCAACCGCATCATTCCGGAACTTGCCAATAAACCACCCGGATTCACCTTCACCTATATCCTGGCGGGTAAGCCACTGCCGGCCTCGTTCGCTGACTATTTTACCGGAGCTCCCTCAGAAGGCAATGTTATAGCATGCAAGCTCATCAGCCAGCACGGTGACAGCATTCACTACATTTCCTACGGAGAAACACAAATCCAATCCATAGCCAAAAACACCTTAATTGCCAATGCTGATGGCGGTTTTGAGTACCGGCAAACAGCCCTGCTCGGCACAGACCGGTTTGGCCGCGATATGCTGAGCCGCCTCATCATCGGAGCCAGGGTTTCGCTTTTGGTAGGGCTGGTAAGCGTGATCATCTCCCTTTTTATCGGAACCCTCATAGGCATGGCAGCCGGCTATTACGGCGGGAGAACCGACAGCATACTATCCTGGCTCATAGCAGTTTTTTGGTCCATCCCAACCCTGCTCATTGCGCTGGGACTCAGCTTCGCCTTTGGCAAAGGGCTGTGGCAGGTATTGCTCGCAACAGGACTCAGCACCTGGGTTGAAGTGGCGCGCGTGGTGCGAGGTCAAACGCTGCAACTGCGTCAGAAAGAATTCATCCTGTCATCCATTATCACCGGTTTCAAACCCTTCTACATCATGCGCAAACACATTTTGCCCAACCTGAAAGGCACCCTGACCGTGATGGCCACCACCAACTTTGCAGCAGCCATTTTGCTGGAAAGCGGACTCAGCTTTCTGGGCCTGGGACTGGCGCCGCCTACCCCAAGCTGGGGCATGATGGTGAAAGAACATTTGGGAAACCTGGTGCTCGACAATGCCTACCTGGCGCTGGTACCCGGCCTTGCCATCATGGCGCTGGTCATGGCATTTAACCTTATGTCTATGGGACTTCGCGATGCACTTGACACGCGCATTTCATCCACCTCATAATCCGTTTTCCATTATATTTGAATAGGTTAAAAGACCACATGAAACAATACAAATGGTGGATAGCGCTCGGTTTGGTTGTCATCACATGTCTTGCAGTGTACCTGCTGCAACATCGCAAATCGTCCATGACATTATTAGACTACGTGCCCCAAAACGCTGCCTTTGTCATACAATCGAAAGCCCAGTCGCTAACGGATGCTGAAATCCAAACCTTATCTGACTATGGCATTCCGCCCAAAATGCTAAGGCAGCTGGTGGGCCATGCAAAACTACCGGGCCCCCTGTTTAATCAGCCGCTGGTGTTTTTTGGCGAATTAACCCCGGCCGGTCCGGCGGTTGGAATTCTGCTTGCACCCGAAGACATTTCGTTATTTCAGGAGCGTGTAGAAAGCACGCGCTACACAGGAACTTCCATAAACAAAAAAGATGATGTCCAATTTATGGAACTTAACACCGGACTGTACCTATCATGGAATGAAAATATCGCTTTGCTCAGCTACCAGCTCACCTCCGGAGAGGCCTATCCTCTAGCGATATTTAATAGGACATTACAGGCAGTGGATTTACCGATAAAACTGAAAACAGATGCCGAACAGTGCATATTGAAACCAGTTGCTATCATGCAAATGCTGAACCATGAAAAACCATCTCCGATACTGACAGCCATTTCCGGCATCATTCCGCAACAAACCACCTTGCTGGGCAAATTAAAAACCCGGAAAGGAGCACTTCAGCTTGATATGGATGTGATTGACGGAGCCAAAGAACTGGAAGCCCTGCTGAAAAATGAACCGGGACAAGAAAATTATGCAGCCGAAACATCAGAAGAACAAGATGGTACCTTTATTTACCTGGCACTGCAAAAACCCATGATCGCGAGTATTGCAGCACTGGCGGGTCAAACCGGCAATCCCCTGCTGGGTAAACTCAATGGCAATGCCGGCCTTTGGCTGCCGGCCAGTGAATCCGGGAAAGACCAACCCTGGATGCTGTGGCTGGGTGCCGCGTTTACCGAGCAGGAAAAGGCCATGCTGAAGCAGCTTCCGCTTGGAATGTCGTATTCACCCTTAGCAGGAATCAACATGGAAATGGCCGGAAACTGTCTGTTATTGAAACCAACTGGTCAAGCCATTTACCAAACAGGGTTCCAAAAGCCCAAAAATCCGCTGGAGTTGCACCTGCGCAGCCCCGAGAACTCCCTGAATTTGACCGGAAACAGCCACTCCATGCAAATGCAAATAGAAGCCACCAAGGTAACTCAAACCCCACTGAGCATGTTACTAAACGCCCTGGGTAGCTTCATCCCCAAAGCCCAACCGTAAAATCGAAAATCATTGCAAATCATCCACTTTTTCAACGTAATACCCGAACCCCTGGCTGATGGTGCGGGAGGCGGCCGCATCTGGCGCCAAAACAGGGTATTTTTCAAAGGGAAAAACTATGTAATACCGGCCGCATCCGGAAGGGGAAAAACCACGCTGGTTAATATCATTGGCGGCTTGAGGGCTGATTACAGAGGAGATGCATTTTTTGATAAAACCAACCTAAGGGGAATTGCCGCTGATGAATTCGCCAATATCCGTGCAAACCAAATAAGCATCATGCACCAGGAATTGCGGCTGTTTGCTGAACTTACCGGCAGACAAAACATCGCGATGAACCCGGAAAATGACCGCGATGAGGCATTGATCGAAAAGCTGGCGTTGCGCCTGGAAATACTTCCCCTGCTAGACAAACCCTGCGGACTTCTGAGCCGTGGGCAGCAGCAGCGTGTGGCCCTGATACGTGCATTGGTTCGACCGTTTGACTGGCTGCTACTTGATGAACCCTTCAGCCACCTGGATGAAATCAACGCCAAAAAGGCGCTGGACTGCATTACCGAAATCGCCAACGAGCGCGGAGCGGGCATGATCGTCACCTCGCTGGGAAATACTGACATGTTTGACCAATTTGAAATCCTGGACTTATGAAAAACGCGCTGTTTAAAAAGTTGCTGCTCAGCAAAACCCGTCCCGGACAGTTGTGGCTATCGGTAATCGGCTCCGGTATTGGGCTTTGCATCATGATGCTGGGGGTGCAACTTTGGGTGGATGTGCGCGCACTGATGCAGGAAAAAGACATGCTGGGACGCGATTTTGTGGTCATCAGCAAAAAAATAACCCTGTTGCACACCATGGCAGGAGCGCCCCGTTTCACGGAAACCGAAATTCAGGATTTAATGGCCCTGAAATCGGTGGATGACATTGGAAAGTTCACCCCATCACGCTTCAAGGCCTCCATGAGCATGAATGCCCAACTGGGTGGTTTTGG
>JBILTS010000200.1:0-2601 GCA_044371405.1 Bacteroidia bacterium | reverse complement strand
TTGCAGGCTATGAAGGACTATGTGAAACAATGGAAGATATGCCATCCGTATGTGGAGGATTTTCGGAACAGCATCACCCAGTCGGCAAAAACCGACCTCAACTGGTTTTTCGATCAGTGGTTTGAAACACGCAAAGTGGCTGATTATGCAGTGAAAGTGAAAAAGAAAAAAGATGTGTATTCCATCACTGTAAAGCGCAAAGGTGATATGGTTATGCCTGTGGATGTGACAATCATTGGTCAAGGCACAGACAAGAATATTTATCTGCTCAACTACACAGTTCCGGTGAGCCAATATCAGAAACCCGGCTCGGTGAACCTGAAACCCTGGATTGGTTGGGGCAAATTACGTCCTGCTTATACTTTTGAAATAAAGCCCCCCGGAAAAGTGAGCGAGGTTCATCTGGATGCATCGCTGCGTCTGGCCGATATCAACCGCATGAATAATCATTGGCCACGCAGGAACTCATGGGAATTTGACAAAGACAACGGCAAAGACAACAGCTTTCTGGGCGGTTACAAAATGCAGTGGAGGCCTGATTTGTGGTACAATACTGAAGACGGTATCAAGCCGGGTATGCTGTGGAACGGACAATACGCCATGCGCAGGCATGTGGCCGAACTGGGCGTCTGGTATGGCACTGGAATCGGTGTTTACCAGCCCGGAGATGACAATTCTCCTGAAGACAAACTTTCCTACCTGTTTAATTATTCGCACGAGCTGAGAGGGAAAGGAACATTGTCGCTACACAGTCGCTACCTGGCCGGTGTGGAAATGCACAAGGCCGGCTGGGCGAAGGAAGATCATAGGGGCAACTGGTATGCCGATTGGAAATACATGCAGCGGCATCGCTTCCGATATTTATATCTTTACGGCGATGTGAACCTGAGGGCGGCGTTTATAACTGGTGTCGGCCTCTGGGGCCAAGGCATCAACAACAGCATCACCCTGGGCCGTAAACAAACCTACCGCACATTCCATGGGGGTGGTAGCATAGATGTTTCACTGAGAAACGGCCTTCCCTGGGGCGATGCACAGTTTGGAATGGCAAAAGTGGTGTGGCTGAATGAGGTGAAAGGAAATAAACTGGAGTTGCGTACCCGCGTATTTGCGGCTATCGGAAAGGGCGACAATTTTCCTGCCGAGTCTGCCATCTACACCTGGGGGGCATCGCCGGAGGAACTGCAGGACAACAAATTTACCCGCGATTTTGGCAGCATTCCCCTAACGGACATGAACATGGGCGCTTCCAACATTGGAACAGCGCTTACCATGGGCGGAGGGCTTAATATCCGCGGAATGCAAGGGTACTTGTTGCCCACCGAAACGCATGACACCATTTTGGCGATGTTCCGGGGTAACAGGGGTGCTTCGGTGAATGCAGAACTCGATTTTAGCAAGGTGTTTTCCTTTATGCCGAAAATCAACATGCTTTCTGCCAATATTTACCTGTTTGGCGATGCCGGTATCATGGGAATGCCCTTCCGAGGAAAGCAGGTGCATTCGGGGTTGCTTGCCGATGCCGGGGTGGGCACGGTGTGGACCATCAAAAACTGGCAAAAGCTAAGCCCCAAAAGAAAACCCTGGTTCAGGGCATCAGCGCCTTTGCAGATCCGTGCAGATTTCCCGGTATTTGTGAACGTCGTTTCCCGAGGGGAAGAGCACCTGAAATTTAGGTGGGTGTTAGGGGTGAACAAATCCTTTTAATCGGTTGCTCCCCCCATAACCCACGGTTTAAACCGTGGGTTATGGGGGCAAACCAAAACCGTTTCAACGGTTTTAATCCATATCCGCACACCTGACCCCGGCGGGGTCGAACAATGAGCTCTCGGTTCGCAACGCCTAAAAATATGATAAATTAAAACAACGGTTTAAAATATCATGATAAAATAAAATGGGCTATGGCGGCGTGGGAATTCCCATCACCGTTTCCACGGTTTCCCAGTAAACCATTACACGATTATTCCCCATTACCGATACCGCTCATCAATCCCTGCCTTCTCCTTCGCATGGTCTTTCCACAGGTCTTTGAGTTTTACGGCGCCGCTATCCAGGGCAGTTTTGGCTTTTTTTAGCAGCGGTTCATCCAGCGTGCTGAGGTCATTGATAAATTGATCCCAGGCCGCTTCCTGTCCTTGTTCGCGCAGGCAACGGTCAATATCCGGCCGAATGGCATGAATGCTTTTTTGGAGGGCATACGCCGCCTTGGCACGGTCATTCTGTATTTCTGTGTATTCCTTCTCGCCAAAACGATTTTTCATATCCATTTCAGCGCTGCGGACAATACAGTCACAGATGGCGGTTTCTTTGGGTGCGTCTTTTTTGCCGCAGTATTTACCCGTTAGATATTCAATGCCAGCCACATTTTCTTTGAAAGGCCAAATTTTGAAGTAATACAGAGCAAAAATACCGGCCGCAATCAGTACCAGGTTCCAGAATATGCGTATCATGAAGCGAAGATAGGAACCGTGACCCGAAATAATCACAACAAAAACCGGGTGGATATGGAATTTATATCATGCATGCTTTACTTTGCAGTGTTAATTAGCACCCATTATGTCTACAACCCAATGGCTTGATTTTGAAAAGGATATTGCCGAA
>JBILTS010000192.1:0-2857 GCA_044371405.1 Bacteroidia bacterium | reverse complement strand
TCTGATATGTTAGGGATAAAAGATAATACTGAATTTATTTGATTGGTTTTAGGCCTTATGAATCTATTTATTGTTTCGGTACAAAAACTATTAGTTGAAGATAAATTAAAATAGTTGTGCCCGCATAAATTGTATTTGTGATTAAAGGTATTTGGCGATGTTAAATTGCCGTGTAATTGATCATTACCCGCTGGACCTGGATTGAAAAAAAGTATTACAGCTGATTTTAGAATCAGATCATCAGGGTTTCCATAGTATGGTTCAGGAAAATGTGCGAAGCTTATTGGAGACTTCGGAGGTGTCGGACAACACGAGGTTAAATTATGATTTAGAATATTCGGATTGATAGTTGGGGGATTAGGAAGTTGTGTAATATTGAAATTGGCTGGAACTAAGCCATAATTTAAATACCAGTAGTCAATATTTCTTTGGATTTCATTAATCCAATTATTTATGTGAATTGTTGGCATAATTTTTTTTATTTAATTTGCATTTAACGGTTTGCGTCTAAACGAAGTTGGCGATTTCGGAGCACTACACTGTCAACCTGGGCAAAAGTTTTATAGGAGCTCTCTTCTTTTATTTTGCAAGTCTCCACCGATTTAGGCAAAACGCTATTATGTAACGTTTATTTTTCGTCTTCTTCTAAAATTTTCTTCTTTTCCTTTTCATATTCTTCTTGAGTAATTATTTTTTCATCAAGTAGTTGTTTTAACTCTCTGAGTTTGTCAGCCTTTGATTTGATCTGACTCTGCTGTGGATTTGTTTTATTGTCACCTGAACTTGCAATCAATTCATAAGTATGAGTCGGCTTGTATTTCATTGTCCACAGAAATGGAATCCAAACAAAAAGTCCTCCAATTATGGCCCCTACATCAACATCCTCATCCCTTGAAAAGGCTGTATTTAAAGGATCATAACCTTCCTTTTCTAGTTTAACTGTGGTCATACTGCCGACAATCTTTGTGTCCTGATGGGTGTATGGTGTTGTTCCTACGAGCTCACCATTTAAATAGATTTTAGCACCACTTGGGTTCGATTGAATAATTGTTGTACTCGCACAACTCGTCAGTAAAATTGAACCCGCCAATAAAAGCGAAATCATTTTTGTTGTTACAGTCTGTTTAATCATATTATTTCCGTTTTTTAAATGTTGTTTGACTCCCCCTAACGCGCTCTTAGCGTATTATTTTCAAACATACCAAACAAGCAGCACTTTTACAAGGTATTACATTCGCAGCTCGCAGCATGCACTTGCCGGCAGCCAAACCAAATGAGCATTAAAAAAGGCGACCTCCGGGCCGCCTTTTCTATATTTTGAATGGGAATTAATCCCTGTCCTGCATAAACTTGAACTGCCTGGGTTCTTCGCCCACATAAATCTGGCGTGGACGGGCAATGGGCTGCTTTTCCCTGCGCATTTCCTGCCACTGGCTGATCCAGCCGGGCAGACGGCCCAAAGCAAACAGCACGGTGAAGAAATCGGTGGGGAAGCCCATGGCGCGGTAGATGATGCCGCTGTAGAAATCCACGTTCGGGTACAACTTGCGCTCCACGAAATATGGATCGGTAAGGGCCGCTTCTTCCAGCTTCTTGGCAATTTCCAGTACGGGATCGTGCACACCCAACTTGTTCAGCACATCATCGCAGGTTTTCTTGATGATTTTCGCACGGGGATCGAAATTCTTGTACACGCGGTGGCCAAAGCCCATCAAACGGAAGTTGTCGTTTTTGTCCTTGGCTTTGTTTACCCATTTCTGCACATCACCGCCATCCTGACGAATCAGCTCCAGCATTTCCAGCACTTCCTGGTTGGCACCACCGTGCAGCGGACCCCACAGGGCGTTGATACCGGCGCCGATGCTTGAATACAGGTTGGCCTGGCTGCTGCCCACCATGCGCACGGTGCTGGCGCTGCAGTTTTGCTCGTGGTCGGCGTGCAGAATTAAAAGCTTATTCATGGCATCCACCACCACCGGATCTGGTTGGTAATGGTCCATGGTTACCTGACCAAAGGTCATGTTCAGGTAATTGGTTACGTAATCCAGGTTGTTTTTTGGGTAAATGATAGGGTGCCCGCTGCGCTTTTTGTAAATCATGGCGCAGATGGTTGGCATTTTGGCCAGCAAACGCAGCACGGTTCTATTTACCGCATCTTCCGGACGGTTTGGGTTCAGGCTTTTTGGGTAAAACAAGCTCAGTGCGCTGATCATGCTGCTCAACTGCCCCATTGGGTGAGAACCGGTAGGGAATGCTTTGAACATGCCCTCCAGACCTTCATTGACCAAAGTGTGCTCACGTATGGAATCATCAAACTCATGAAACTGCGCTTTGTTGGGTAAATCTCCGTGCAGAAGCAAATAGGCAACCTCAAGGAAACTGGCTTTCTCAGCCAGATCTTCTATGGAATATCCACGGTGGCGCAAAATGCCAAGCTCGCCATCCAGAAAGGTGATGGCACTGGTGGTGGCTCCCGTGTTTTTATATCCGATATCCAGGGTTATGTAACCGGTCAGGTCTCTCAGTTTGGCAATATCAATGGCTTTTTCGCCCTCAGAACCCGTAACTACGGGCAACTCGTACTCTTTTCCTTCCAGAATGATTTTTGCAGTTTCAGACATCTCTTTTTAGCTTCGCTATATTAACCGCAAATTTACCTTTTTGGTTTGCATATTGCAAGTAAAACAGGGCGATTTGTATGGATTTTTGCAATTATTTAATGATACCCCAAAATAGTTGTTTGCGATGACAATTTTTGTAGTTGTAACGTATCTTTGCAGAAAATCTACTCCCCGGCTATGCGTTCTGTGAAAATGCTTGATCTTCATGCACAATATCTTCTTCTCAAAGATGAAAT
>JBILTS010000015.1:0-28075 GCA_044371405.1 Bacteroidia bacterium | reverse complement strand
GTATTGGAGCGCACAGATTTCATTGGCGGGCAGGATGTAAAAGAATTTGAGAAAGAACTGGCAGCTTACCACGGTGCCGCACATGCCATCACCTGTGCAAATGGTACCGATGCCATCCAAATTGCACTCATGGCCATGGATTTGCCTGCAGGCAGTGAGGTCATCACCCCCGGTTTTTCCTATGCCGCCATCGCCGAAATGTGCCACCTGCTGGGGCTTAAGCCGGTATACTGCGACGTGGATCCGCACACATACCTGATGAAAGTGGAAGATGTGGAAGGTCTCATCACACCCAAAACAAAAGTACTTGCACCGGTTCATCTTTTCGGTCAAATTGCCCCCATGGAACCCATCATGGAGCTGGCTAAAAAATACAACCTGTATGTGCTGGAAGACAATGCCCAGGCCATCGGGGCTGAATATCTTTTCTCTAATGGTACCAAAGTAAAATCAGGCAATATTGGGCATGTGAGCACCACTTCTTTTTTCCCCAGCAAAAACCTGGGCTGCTACGGAGATGGCGGAGCCATTGTTACCAACAATGAGCATTTGGCGAAACGGTGCAAAATGATCGCCAATCACGGGCAATCTGTGAAATACCACCATGAAGTTATAGGCATGAACAGCCGGCTGGACACCCTGCAGGCAGCCATTTTGCGGGTAAAACTTAGAAAACTGAACTACTTTAACGTTGAGCGGCAAGGAGCTGCCGAATGCTACGATTATCATTTTCAAATGATACCGGAAATTCAGATTCCCGGCAGGGCCAAATACAGCACGCACGTATTTCATCAATACTGCATGTTGCTGGGAACGCCCAAAGAGCGCAACTTATTGCAGGAACACCTGAAACGCAATGGTATTCCCAGCATGATTTACTATCCCCTGCCACTTTACAAGCAAGCCGCCTACAAACAGAAAGTTTCCCTGCCCGTTACGGAATTTTTGTGCGACCGCATTTTGGCCTTACCCATAGGCACAGAAATGGAAACAGAACAACTTGATTATATCATATCAAACATAAAATCGTATTTCAATCAACTAAACTCTTAGCATGAACATAGCAGTTATAGGAACCGGATACGTAGGACTGGTAAGCGGCACTTGCTTTGCCGAAACCGGTAACAACGTTATCTGTGTTGACATTGATACCCAAAAGGTAGAAAAATTGTCCTCCGGTCAAATCACCATTTACGAACCCGGACTGGAAGTTATCTTCAAAAGAAACCTCAAAGAAGGCCGTCTGAAATTCACAACCAACCTTCAGGATGCACTCAAAGACTCCCTGGTCATTTTTCTGGCATTGCCAACTCCTCCCGGAGAAGACGGAAGTGCAGACCTTAGCTATGTGCTTCACGTGGCCGATCAATTGGGCCTAATGATGACCGACTACAAGGTAATAGTGGACAAAAGCACCGTTCCTGTGGGCACTGCCGATAAGGTAAAAGCAGCCATCGAAAAGAATTTTAAGGGTGAATTTGATGTGGTTTCCAACCCCGAATTTTTGAGGGAAGGCGTGGCAGTTGAAGACTTCATGAAGCCCGACCGTGTGGTGATTGGTGCGCAAAGTGCCCGTGCCCGCGAGGTAATGAACGAGCTTTATGCCCCGTATGTGAGGCAGGGCAATCCCGTTTTGTTCATGGATACACGCAGCGCCGAACTGACCAAATATGCAGCCAATAGCTTTCTGGCCACCAAAATATCATTTATGAATGAGGTATCCCGGCTGTGTGAACTGCTGGGTGCTGATGTAGACATGGTGCGCAAGGGTATCGGCTCGGATGACCGCATAGGAAAGCGCTTTCTGTTTCCCGGCATCGGCTACGGCGGCTCATGCTTCCCTAAAGATGTGAAGGCCCTTATCCATTCTGCATCAGAGGTAAACTATCCGTTCGAAATACTCAATGCCGTAGAAAAAGTAAATGCCACCCAAAAACGACTGCTGGTTGAAAAAATCCGCAATGAATATGGAACAGCACTGCAAGGCAAAACCGCAGCTATATGGGGCCTGGCGTTCAAGCCCAATACCGATGATATACGCGAGGCCCCGGCACTGGAAATCATTGCTGAACTGCGTGCCTCTGGTGTTACTATAAACGCTTATGATCCCGAGGCCATGCCCAATGTGAAAGCACTGCTGGGGGATGATGTTCGATTCTGTGAAAACCCATACGATGCCGTTCAGGGTGCCGACTTCCTTATAATTGCTACCGAATGGCCCGAATTCAGAACCCCCGATTTTGCCAAATTGAGCTCAGTACTCAAATCCAAGGTTATTTTTGACGGAAGAAACGTGTTTGAAAATGAAACCATGCGTAAACATGGCTATCGCTACGTGAGCATTGGCCGGGAGGACGTTAAACCCGCATGAAACGTGTATTAATTACCGGGGCAGCCGGATTTCTGGGCTCGCACCTCTGCGATCGCTTTATCAAAGAAGGATACCATGTGATCGGCATGGACAACCTCATTACCGGAGATTTACGCAATATCGAACACCTATTTGCCCTCAAAGAATTTGAGTTCTATAACCACGATGTAAGCAAATTTGTGCACGTGCCCGGACAATTGGATTATATCCTCCACTTTGCCAGCCCGGCCAGCCCCATAGATTACCTTAAGATCCCCATTCAAACCCTGAAAGTGGGTTCGCTTGGCACACACAATTTACTGGGTCTGGCCAAAAGCAAGGGTGCACGCATTCTGGTGGCCAGCACCAGCGAGGTTTACGGAGATCCCACCGTTCACCCACAAAACGAAGACTACTGGGGCAATGTAAATCCCATTGGTCCGCGCGGCGTTTATGATGAGGCCAAGCGCTTTCAGGAAGCCATCACCATGGCCTATCATACCTATCATGGGGTAGAAACCCGTATTGTTCGTATTTTCAATACCTATGGCCCGCGCATGCGCCTCAATGACGGACGTGTGTTGCCGGCATTTATCGGACAAGCCCTGCGCGGCGAAGATCTGACCATCTTTGGCGATGGAAGCCAAACCCGCAGCTTCTGCTATGTGGATGATCTGGTAGAAGGCATCTACCGCTTGCTGCTCAGTGACTATGCCTATCCTGTAAACGTTGGCAATCCCGATGAAATTACCATTGCAGAGTTTGCCGAGGAAATTATAAAACTAACAGGCACCAGTCAAAAAGTGGTGTACAAGCCCCTCCCGGTTGATGATCCCAAGCAACGTCAGCCGGATATCACCCGTGCCCGCAGTATTTTGGGTTGGGAACCTAAAATCAACCGCGCTGAAGGTTTGCGTATTACCTACGAATATTTCCGCAGCTTGTCTAAGGAACGTTTGTATGAAGAAGCACACCACAAAGACTTTGGGAAGTTCAAAGTATAAAAATCAATCGCCTCTTGTAAGTAAAATGATTAAAACAACATTACTACTGGTTTTATCCTTCCTGTTTTGTACTGTAAATGCTCAAAACAGCTTCAATAGTGGGGGGTATGACGCTACCGGCATTGGTGGTTCAGTATCAGCATCCATTGGCCAGCTGGCAAATAACCAGTATTCAGGCAGTACCGGCATTATTCAGGAAGGGGTTCAACTGCCGTTTGAATTGATTAGTTTAAAACAAAAAAAGGCGGTTGGCAATTCATATTTGTGGGATGTGTACCCCAATCCGAGCAGTAGTTTGGTATACATAAACACCAAAAATATAAAAGCCACAAATATTTCCATTTCACTTTTCGATAATACCGGAAAATTGTTGCTGAAAGAAAATACGCCAACGGATAAAATAAGCTTGAACCTGTCATCATATTCAGCAGGCATATACCTGTTGAAGGTGTATTCCGGATCAGCTCTTATAGGATCCACACAAATCATTAAAAATAACTAACATGAAAAAGATATTGTTCATTGTCGCTACCCTTTGTGCAACAGCAACCCTGTTTGCCCAGGCACCGGCCAAATTCAATTATCAGGCAGTGATAAGAAATGCCACTAACCAGCTGGTAACTTCAAGTCCCGTTGGAATGCGGATTGCCATATTAAAAGGCACTGCCACCGGTTCCGCTGTATATCTAGAAACGCATATTCCCATCACCAATGCAAACGGACTGGCGGCTGTAGAAATTGGCAACGGCAGTGTTGTAAACGGGGTTTTTGCCAATATTGACTGGGCGAATGGTCCTTATTTTGTTAAAACAGATATTGATCCCAGCGGAGGAACAAATTACACCATCACCAATACCACACAATTGCTTAGTGTTCCTTACGCCCTGCATGCTAACACTGCAGACAAACTATCCAATCCTGCAGCGGAGAAAGATCCAGTTTTTACGGGTTCAGTTTCATTTGGAATAACCAAAAAAGATACGGCAAACTGGAACTCAAAAATTAGCAGCTACACCGAAAAAGATCCGCTTTTTTCAAAATCCATCGCCAGTTTGATTGACACAGTTGATGTGGTGGAATGGTTTGCCAAACAAGACGCGCTGACAGCCGGTCCAGGCATTAAAATAAGTAATGATACCATCAGCTCTACTTATAGCAATGGTTACAAGCACTATTTGGGGGAAGAATTTGGTGGTGGAATTGTTTTTCAGTTGTGGAAAGATAACAACGGTACAGAACATGGATTAATCGTTGCGAAACGCGACCAAAGTGTATCGCAAGACTGGAGCAATGTGGTGAATGTGCTGATTGGAACAAACGCACAATCAACCTGGGATGGTGAGGGCAATACCGCCGCCATTATTGCTCAAAGTGGTCACTCAAACAGTGCTGCCAAATTGTGTGATGATTACACTGTTGCCGGATTTTCAGACTGGTACTTACCATCCATCGACGAATTAAAAACACTATACCAGAACAGGTTTCATGTGAACAGGGCTTCTGCTTATGTATTGGGTCTAACCCAATTAGGTAATGACACTTACTTGTCCTCAACAGAAAGCAGCTTCAGCATGGTATGGGCTCTGAATCTCGGATACGGTCAGCCCGAAAACAACAGAACGAAATCAGAAAAATTGTATGTTCGAAGCATTCGCAGCTTCTAAATGAAACCTTCGTTTTAATTACTGAAATTTAAAACAGCTGATTTTTGGCTGTAATTAACACATTTTTACTATTTTTGAATGATGCAATGGATAAAATATGCCATAGAAAAACGGGCTTTTGGGGTTTGTGAAACCTTAGGAGATAAGTTGGGTATATCCACCGGCAGAATCCGGCTTTATTTTATTTATACCTCTTGTCTTACCCTTGGATCTCCGGTGATTTTCTATCTGATTGCCGCCTTCTGGCTCAACATTCGTCAATATCAGCAGGAAGGCCGTACCCGTGTGTGGGATATTTAAATCAGAAGTTAGAACTAACGGTAAAACGAACACCGCTAAAAGCCGGCTCCAATCGACAAATACCGCCGGAACAGTTTACCCCTTGTTGTTGTTTTAAATACCCTATAGTGTAAACACTGTTGCCTTTGGTATAGCCCATGTATATCATGGGATAATGCAACACCTCGTCTGCTATTACCATGTTGTCATAGCGATGAGGAACAATGTTTACCATATTACCTGCACCCACATACCATACCGGATTCAGATAAAACTCTGCCTGCAGGTTGGCAAAAGAACCCTGATCCTTTTCGGTGTGCAGATACTGTGCCTCTATGCGTAAACTGCGATGCTTTGGCAGCTTCAATGTTAATTCACCGAAGGGGGTCAAGGTAAACACATCATCATAACCGCTTTCCAGCTCATAACGCGCCTGGTTGTATTGTATGCTTTGCATGCCCAGCTTCAGCTTGGCCTTTTTCCCAAGGGCCTGAATGATTTCACCGTAATACTCTCTGAAAAGCAAAATTTCCTTGTTGGCTTTTCCATTACTTTTCAGCGATTGCACATAGCTGCAATTCAACATTATCTGGGTCCCCTTCCTGGGTTTTATGTCCAATTCTGCCTGAATACCGTTTTCCCCAATATCCTGCGCAGGCGCATTGTAGCGGGCCAGCAAGCGGTAGGTATTTTGTCGGGTTAAGGATGGAAGGTAAGACATCAATCCATTCAGCAATTGCTCATTGGGGGTAATCCTAAGGGGAAATTTATCTACGTGTCTGGCCTGCAGATTCAATCCAATACTGGCCCGCTGTTTGCCCCACTTCATGCCGCTTTTACCCCAACTCAACGAAGTATAAATCACCTTTCCATCGGATGAAACCAACTTATTACTCATATCCCTGATGGCTTCCGGGGTTTTGTAATTGAATTCGGCATTCCAGGTCAGATTCCCGAGGTTGTAGGTAAAATAACCATTGAAGCCGTACACATTGTACTTGGGAATAAAGCGTTTGCTGATATCGTAGGTGTTTATTTCGGCTACAAGACCGTCTATGGTGCCGCGGTCCAGGGTGCGGTTTAGGGCACTGCTGCCCAGTTGCAGCGTACCAAAACGCGAGTCTGCTCCAAGGTTGATGTTGCCTTCCAGATTGGCTCCGGCTACTACCTGCTTGCTATAGCCAAAACGATTTTCAAGGTAACCTTTCTGGTTACCTCCAAATCCTTTCAGTTTCCAGTTTTCGTTGAAGGCATACTCAAGTTTAACGCCCTGAAGGGCATAGTCAATACCTATTTGACGCTGTTCATAGGCACGAAATAAAATACCTGACCCCAGCTGATCATAAAATGAACCGGCTGTTATGGTCAACTTATCTATTTGCTTTGATGCTTGCCAGAAACCGATGCCATGATTGGTGTAGGATCCTTGTGGATTTAATAGAGGCGAATTATTTAAAGCATCATAACGAATGGTAAAACTATATCCTTTAATACGGTAGTTCATAAAAAGCCAGGCATCCACACTGGAGCTGTTTTCCAGATAAACCTTGGTAGTGGCACCAATCTTATCATCACGAAGGTACTTTTGATAATTCAGCAAAAGATTGCCGCTGAATTGTCCTTTATCATCATTACCCTGTGCCCAAAGCCATATAGGAGCACACATTAAGAAACCATACAATACTCTTTTCAAAGCACTGCAAGTTTAAGACAAATCGTTGGAATAATAGACACAGTTTACCAAGCAAGCTACCCTTCTATTCACTAAATTTGCAAATTAGTGACTGAAACTGCCGTCCAAATCGCCGAAAGAAAACTTTACATTGAAAGTTATGGCTGTGCCATGAATTTCAGCGACAGCGAAATCATTGCTTCCATCATGGGCGAACATGGTTTTGCAACCACCCAAGATGAATTTGATGCTGATGTAATTTTTCTAAATACCTGTGCCATTCGCGACAATGCCGAACAACGCATCCGCGAACGGCTGAAGCACCTAAGGGCCAATAAAAAACAAAACCGCGATCTGATTATCGGGGTGCTGGGCTGCATGGCCGAGCGTCTGAAGGATAAATTACTGGAAGAAGAAAAGCTGGTAGACGTGGTGGCAGGACCCGACAGCTACCGGGAATTGCCGAAACTGGTGGCCGAAGTTGATGAAGGTGGTCGTGCCATCAATGTGCTGCTGAGCCGCGAAGAAACGTATGGCGATTTAAATCCCGTGCGGCTGAATAGCAACGGCGTTACTGCATTTATCAGCATCATGCGGGGCTGCGATAACATGTGCAGTTTTTGCGTGGTGCCTTTCACCAGGGGCAGAGAACGCAGCCGCGATCCTGAAAGTATTATCAGGGAAGCCCGCGAGCTGGCCACTGCAGGATACAAGGAGATTACCCTGCTGGGTCAAAACGTAGATAGCTACCTCTGGTTTGGGGGTGGACCAAAAAAGGAATTCAAAAACCTCACTGATGAGGAAAAAGCCTGTTCAGTGGATTTTGCCGATTTGCTGGAAATGACCGCACTGGCCGTTCCTGAACTTCGTATTCGATACAGCACCAGTCATCCGCGCGATATCACAGAAAAGGTGGTGCACACCATGGCCAAATATAAAAATGTGTGCAACTACATACACCTGCCGGCACAGAGCGGAAACACACGTGTACTGGAGGTGATGAACCGAAATTACAGCAGGGAATGGTACATGGAAAAAGTATCCATGATACGATCCATTTTGCCGGATTGTGGTATCTCATGCGATATCATTGCCGGATTTTGTACAGAAACAGAAGAAGAACACCGCGACACCCTAAGTTTGATGGAGTGGTCCCGTTTCGACTTCAGCTACATGTATAAATACAGCGAACGCCCCGGCACCCCCGCCGCCAAAAAACTGACGGATGATGTGCCGGAGGAAGTAAAAGGAAGGCGCCTGCAAGAAATTATTGCGCTGCAAAATGAGGTGTCAAAAGCCAAAAACCAGGAATACATTGGGCAGGTGGTAGAGGTGCTGGTGGAGGCCGAAAGCAAGCGCAGCAAGGAAGAATGGATGGGCAGAAATGACCAGAATGTTGTTACCGTTTTTCCTAAAGAGCACTTTAAAAAAGGAGATCTGGTAAAAGTACTGGTGGAAAGCGCAAGCACAACAACATTGAGGGGAAAAGCGGTTGTTTAGTTTATAGTTGAAAGTTTACAGTCGACAGTTCTTGTGAACAGCGTATTGTTTTCAGTGTATAGTTTGTTTTATGGCTAAAGCTGAATAAAACTGTCAACCTTTTTCAGGACGGGACAAACTATTAAACAAATAAACCATTATACCCCTAACCCATCAACCCTACCGCTCCGCGATAAACTTGTTAAACTCCGCCTTGGCACCGGCATTTTCAAACAACGACTGGTGCCCGAAACCGGCTACCTCGTGCACCTTTACCTGTTTGCAATCGATACATTCTGTTACCTTTTGCTTGAACAAAGGCCATGAATTCATTTGTATGGGACTGTCATCCAAACCCTGCACAAACAAAATATCCGATTTAAAACCCGTAGTGAATTTCAGCAGCGAACGTGCCTGGTAGGCAGCAGGATTGATAGTGGTGGTGCCGTATTTGGTTTTTAGCAAATTGCAAACCCCGCTGCCGGTAATTTTTCCATCTTCCTCCAGCTGGCAGCGAAACACCAGGTTCAGCGGACCGGGAGCGTTGGCAATCACCCCATTGGTGGGCTGCATGGTATTTAATCTTGTTACCACATAGCCACCCTGCGAGTGTCCGGCCAGAAAAATCTTTTTAACCTGAATGCCCAACTCGGCCGCAGCTTTATTTTTCAACCACAACAAGGCGGCTTCTGCATGTTTTACATTGTCGCCCATCAACAAATTTTCTTCGGGATAGGCCACACTCACGATCATCATGTCTTTACGGTCCAGTATGCGTTTGAAACCATCAAGGGTATTATAGGCAGCATCCAATATCAAACTGTCGTAGGTAACGGTGCCATGAAACACCATAAGCACGTCAAAGGAAGTACCCTTGGGCTTATCTATCACCACATCCACAGAAAGACTATCGCTTACTATGGTTTTGGTTATTTGATAGGCGCTGTCGTTAATGCCGGATTCGGTAGTAGGTGTTTTTTTCTTGCAGGCAGCAAATACGCCCAGCAGAAGAAATATAGCAATTGTCAATTGTTTCATGTTACAATGTTACTGAATTAGATGCAATTGGCCTGTAAAGGTTTAAAGTTTGTGCAACTCATCATCCATCAGTTATTTCCCTTATAGGTGAAGTCTAATAAACCCGTTGAAAAAGCTTACACCTTCACCCCAAACAAATACCCCACCAGTCCGGAAATTCCCATGGCCAGGGTTCCCCAGATCACAATTCTGGCGATGGCTTTTCCTACACTCGAACCACCGGTTTTTGCGGAAACAGCACCCAACACTACCAGAGAAACTATGGTAAATCCATAAAGGTAGTATTCCATGCCTTTTATGGGCGCCAGAAAGGTTACCAGCAGCGGTAAAATGCCACCAGCAGTGAAGGCAAATCCGGAAGCCAAAGCCGCCTGTATAGGCTTGGCCTGGCTCACTTCGTTTAATCCCAGTTCATCACGAATGTGGGCACCCAGCGCATCAGCAGCGGTAAGTTCTTTGGCCACCTGCAGGGCTGTTTCCTTTTTTAGGCCGCGCTTTTCGTAAATCTGGGCCAAGATCTGCATTTCCTCCTCAGGCATCGCTTCCAGTTCCTGTTTTTCTCTTTCTATATCGGCCGTCTCTACATCAGTTTGTGAACTTACAGATACATACTCACCCGCTGCCATGGATAAAGTACCGGCCACCAGACCGGCCACCGTGGCGAGCAAAATGGGATCCCTTTCCGTTCCGGCAGAAGCCACACCAATGGCCAGACTGGAAATGGAAATGATGCCGTCGTTGGCACCCAGAACCGCTGCACGCAGCCAGTTGCTGCGGTGAATGTAATGTGGAGCCAAATAATTATCGATGGTTAATGATTGATGTTTATTCATTAAATCATGCTATTAAAAAAGCTAAATTTCTCTTGAACGAATTTATTAAAGAATTTGTAAATAAACCTGCGCTTTTCACAGTGCCCTCGAAAATGAAAACTTGGCGTTGCTTAAAAATTATCGGTTAAGCAGTGGCCTCGTGATGGGTAATTTTCAAAAAATTATTGTACCCCTTATAAAAACGGATTGCTCCACTTTTCATTGGTGTACACATCCGTGCCTGAAAGGGTTTTCAGAAATGCAATTACCGCATTCACTTCGGTTGCATTGAGGTTGAGCTGCTGCCCCCTTCCCCCCGGCTTCAGTCGTGGATCCAGGTTGGGATTGTTATTGGCAGCATTCACCAAATTACCATAATGACCTATTGATGCCTGCAAATCTTTGATGACAGCCGTATGCATCATCGGTCCGTTGATGGTACCTTGAGGATTGGTTAGGTTTCTCAAAGATGGGGAGCGCGTATTGGTAAAATCAGGCCCTCCGGCGAGGCTGCCTCCGATACCATTACTTCTGCTATTAGGATCAATGTCAAATTCAGGGGCACGATGACATCCCCCACAACCCAAACCGCCACCGGTGCGTACACCCATCGGATCAAATGTGGGTGGTGCCAAAAACAAATTTTTTCCATTGTTCTCCTGGGCGGTAAAATTGGGGAAAGGTGCAGCATCGTTGGGTGCCAAACTTCTACCTGCGTCGTATTTACTGTCGAAAGAAACGATACTTCGAATAAACTGTGCCAGTGCCAGCTTCATTTTTTGCTCGGTAATTTCCTCGCTGCCATAAACCCATGAAAAAAGTTCGCGGTAATAGCCAATGCCTTTCATTTTGGCAATCAGGTCTGCAATGCCGGGGTCTCCGTTTTGACCGCTATAACCCATTTCCGCGTGGTCCTGAATGGGCATAGTAGTCTGCTCCTCCAGTGAACCGGCCCGCTCGTCCCAAAAGAATTTCACCTCCTGTCCAAAACGGGTATTGATGAGCCGCATGCTGTGCCTGCCGGTTTTTCCATTTACCCCGGTGCTGGCCACGGCCGTATCGCCAAAAGCAAATTGTTGCTGATGGCAGCTACCACAAGAAATCGTGTTTGTTACTGAAAGTTGTTTGTCATAAAACAAAACCCTGCCTAAGGTTGCCCCTTTATCACTGACAGGATTTGACATACCATTGTCTTTGGTGATGTATCCGGGGATGAACTGGGCGGCATAGCTTAGCGGGTTTTTAATGTCTATTTTACCCTTAAATGTGGTTTCAATCGCGGTGGATGAAGGAGCACCATCAATTTCCGGGCTTTTTTTGCACGAACCTGCCAGCACAACAACGCCCAGTAGCAACAGGTAAAGAGAATTATTTGATTTCATAGCGGTGGGGTTTGGGTATTAGATATTAAAAGCGTGGCAAGGTTTAATTAGTTTGTTACTTTTTCTTGGGGCAATCCTTGCAACGCTTCCCTGTTTTATACTTTTTGCAACATTTTTTCTTTTTGCCGCCAAAGTACCATTCCACAGGATGGATGCATAAATATCCAGATGCGAATCTAAGCATTTGTGACTGTGAAATTGAATATGTAACTTTGCCCTGTTATGACAGACGCAAAGCGCAAAACCGGATTGTATTGGGCAGTTACTGCTGTATCTGCAGTAGCCTTAATTCTTCTTACCATTTTCCTCCCCGAGGGCTTTTGGCTCGGCTTGCCTACCTTCTTTGGCGGGTTGGTAATGGCCATGGACTGGGTTTAATCCAATAATAAAGTTAAATAAACCTGCCTATTTTTGGTTTAGGCAGTCATGCGCTGAAACGCTGTACCACCTGTTGGTTCAGAACCTGCACTCACAAACAACATTTCTTTCAGCTGTCTTTGCATGGCATTCATCATCAGGGTAAATACGTCTCTGCTGTTTCTTGTTTTGGCTATGGCATAGCATCCGTGCAACTGACCCATTAAACTGTAAGCCATGCTGCGGGCATCAATCTGAGGCCTCATTTCTCCGGCTGCTTTACCGGTTAAAATGGCCCGCTGAATTATTTTTACCTGTGCTTCCAGCACTTCCTCCAGTTTCAACCTGAATGTTTCGTCTTCATTGCTCATTTCCAGCATCAGGTTGGCCAAAACATCGCCACGCTTTACCGATAAATCTGTACTGCTGGTTTTGATATTTTCTATAATCTCGTTTAACGCCAAAGAAACACCCTTGGTTTTTTCCTCCAGTGCAGACCATCTTGCTGTATACATCGGCAAGATGATTTCATCTATTACGGCATACCCCAAATCGAGTTTTCCTGGAAAATAATGGTAAAAAGCTCCCTTTGTTATGCGCAGGCGCTTGATTTCCTTGTCGGTGCGAAGGTTGATAAAACCACCTTCACAGATGGCTTCGAAACAACGATTAAGAATCTTTTCTCGGGTGATTTTTGTCATAACGGACTGCAAATATACCAACCGGTATGTTTTCTGTTGATAAAAATGTGGAAAAAGTTTTTTAATTCACAAAAAACATCTCTGCCATAGGGTCTAAAACGCTGAAAGGCATTGAATACAGGCCATTGTCCACATATTGAAAAACGAACCCAATGTGGATAGTGTTGAAAAGGACAGGTAGAAACGTTAACCCGAATCCTGAAAAATGGACGCTCACGACTGCTTTTTCTGCCAGTTCCAGGCATCGCGCAGCATTTCGGTCAGGCCCCTTTTGGCTTTCCAGCCCAGTGTAGTTTCAGCCCGCGAGGCATCGGCCCAAACAGCCACCACGTCACCCGGTCTGCGCGGCCCAATCTGATAATCGGCTCTTTTGCCGGTTGCCGCTTCAAAGGCATTCAGCACTTGTAAAACAGAGCTTCCGTCACCGGTGCCTATATTAAACACCTCAAATGTAGAGGTTTGTTTCTTACCCAAAAGCCTGTTCAGCGCTGCCACATGGGCATCAGCCAGATCACACACGTGGATGTAATCCCTGATGCAGGTTCCATCAGGCGTGGCATAATCGCCACCATGCACGGTCAGCGCTGGCCTCAATCCAGCTACAGACTGTGTGAGGTAAGGTATCAAATTGCTCGGCACGCCCAGCGGTAATTCTCCAATTAAACCCGTGGGATGAGCCCCGATGGGATTGAAATAACGAAGACACTGCGTATGCAGCCAGCTGCAATCGCGCAAAATAGTTTCTCCCATCTGCTTGGTAGCCCCATAAGGCGATGCCGCAGGTTTAATTGGAGATTCTTCATGCACAGGCACTTGGTCCGGCTCTCCATAAACTGTGCAGCTGCTGCTGAATACGATGTTGTTAATGCCCAGTTTTTTCATGGCAGTAAGCAATGTAATCAGACCCTGCACATTGTTGTGGTAATATTTCAAGGGCTGCTCCACACTATCACCCACCGCCTTAAACGCAGCAAAATGAATAACCGCGGCGATTTCACCGGTTTCAGATACGATTTTATCATAAATCCCGGCATCGTTTACATCACCCTGGAAAAATACAGGCCGCTTTCCCATGAGCTGTTGCAGCCCGTCCAGCACATCCTCGCGGGTATTGCTTAGGTTATCCAGTATAATGGGATTGTAGCCGGCCTCATGCAGGCTCACCACAGTGTGCGAACCAATAAATCCCAATCCTCCGGTTACCAGTATATTCCTCATAAATCGTTGCGGGTTACGTTGCCGTTAGTTAATGCATAGTTCTGACCACTTTCCGGACAAACCGCATGGCCATTTGCATCAAAAGTCAGTTTGTGGCCGTATTCACTCATCCAGCCGGTTTGCCGGGCCGGATTGCCCACCAGCAGCGCATAATCGGGTACGTTTTTGGTCACCACCGCACCCGCACCGATAAAGGCAAATTTGCCAATATCGTGGCCGCATACGATGGTAGCGTTGGCGCCAATGCTGGCTCCCTTGCCCACGTGGGTTTTGGCATACTGCCCACGGCGATTGATAGCACTTCTTGGATTAATCACATTGGTAAACACACAGCTGGGACCCAGAAAAACGTCATCATCGCAGGTAACCCCGGTATAGATGCTCACGTTGTTCTGAACCTTCACATTATTGCCCAGCACTACTTCAGGACTGATCACCACATTCTGACCAATATTGCAGTTCTCACCAATCACACAGCCCGGCATGATATGCGAAAAATGCCATATGCGGGTGCCTTTGCCAATTTGGCAGCCGTCATCAATAACAGCAGTGGGATGTGCGGTGTAGTTTTCCATCAGCTGTGGGTCCAGTTGGCCTTATCCATCTGGCTCATCTGCCAGGGAGCGCCGTTGTTTTCCAGGTTGGTAAACATATTGTTAAGCTCCGCAGGTGCGGCACTCTTTTCCATCACCTGATACTGACGCATCTGCACAATAATATCCACCGGATTGATATTTACAGGACAGGCCTCTGCACAGGCGTTGCAGGTGGTACAGGCCCATAGTTCTTCGGCAGATATATAGCTGTGCAGATCCTTATCGTCCGTAGTGCCTGCATCCAGGTTGCGGCCCACCTCTTCCAGGCGGTCGCGGGTATCCATCATGATTTTGCGCGGACTGAGTTTTTTACCGGTCAGGTTGGCCGGACACACACTGCTGCAGCGGCCACATTCTGTGCATGTGTAGGCATCCATCAGGTTTTTCCAGGTTAAATCCTGCACATCCCGGGCACCAAAACCGGCGGGGGGCTCATAACCCTCGGGCGGGGTGGCAGATGGATCCATCATCAGTTTTACCTCGGTGGTAACGCTTTCCATATTGGAAAATTCACCTTTTGGTTTAAGTGGGGTGTAATACACATTGGGAAAACTCATGATGATATGCCAATGCTTGCTGTAAGGCACGTAGTTCAAAAACAAAATAATACCGATAAAGTGAAACCACCAGGCGCCGCGCTCAGCCATAACAAGAAACTCGGTGCTGAAGCCATCCATCAGAGGAACCAAATACTGGCTCACCGGAAAACTGCCTGCCTGGGTATAATGTTCGGCACCACGGGCCTGAAGAATCTGGTCTGCCGCATTCATTTTCAGCAGTGCTGCCATCAACACAATTTCCACGATCAGAATGGTAGTAGCATCCTTTACCGGCCAGCCCTTGAGTTCCGGGGCATTCAGCCGGGGCAGTTTCACCACAAAACGGCGTGCCAGGAAAACCACACAGGCCACCAGAACGAGCAAAGCGAGAATTTCAAAAAAGCCAATGGCCGCATTGTAAAGTCCGCCCATAAAGGAAAACAGGCGGTGGGTGCCCAAAAGTCCGTCCAGCAATATTTCCAGCACTTCTATGTTGATGAGCACAAAACCCAGATACACAAAAAGGTGAAAAATAAAAGCAACAGGACGTTTTGCCATTTTGCTCTGTCCCATGGCCACCCAGAACATCTGTTTCCAACGTGCCGCCGGGTTGTCAGACAAATCAATGTCTTTGCCTAAAAAAATATTTCGGCGTATAAACCGCACCCTGCCCGCGAAAAACCAGATACCGGCTCCCAGGCAAAGGGCAAAAAGGATTTGAGAAATCCACTGCATGTGTGCGAAAATACAGAAAATGGGTTACAAAGCAGGCAAATTACCACGGGTTTGTCTGTATTCCTCCATCATTTCCCGCACAATGTCGCCTGCCGGCTTAATCTGATGAATGAAAGCGCTCACCTGCCCAATCTCTAGTTCTCCCTCATCCATATCGCCCTCAAACATGCCTTTTTTGGCCCTTCCGCGGCCCAGCAGGGCAGCCAGTTCCTCGGGGGAGGCATCTTTGTTGTAGGCCGCCATCACATCGTTGTAAAACTTATTTTTGAGCAACCGCACTGGGGTCAGCTCCTTGAGTGTTAACTGCGTATCACCGTCACCCGCATCTATGATGGCCTGTTTAAATCCGGCATGCGCGGAACTTTCCTCGCTGGCCGCAAAACGGCTTCCGACCTGAACACATTCGGCACCCAGGCAAAATGCGGCAGCCATGGCTTTTCCGCTGCTAATTCCGCCTGCGGCAATCAGCGGTAAACTACAAACCTCGCGCACCATGGGAATGAGGCAAAGCGTGGTGGTTTCTTCTCGTCCGTTGTGGCCTCCGGCTTCAAATCCTTCAGCCACAATGGCATCCACCCCTACGGCTTCACATTTTTTGGCAAATTTGGTGTTGGCTACCACGTGCACCACCGTGATGCCTCGCTCTTTCAGCCATGGGGTCCAGGTGGCGGGGTTTCCCGCACTGGTAAACACGATTTTCACGCCTTCCTCGGCAATGATGTTCATGTGCTCTTCAATATTGGGGTACAGCAATGGCACATTCACCCCGAATGGCTTATGGGTATGGGCTTTGCATTGACGGATGTGGTGCCTCAGAATATCTGGATACATGCTACCGCTGCCAATCAGGCCAAGTCCGCCGGCATTGCTGACGGCTGATGCCAGTTCCCAGCCACTGCACCAAATCATCCCACCCTGTATGATGGGAAATTCTATGCCCAGAAGCCTGGTAATGCGGTTTTCCATATCAAAGCTTGATTTTTTTCAAATATTCCGCCATTTCTGACTGTAGCTTTTGGGCTTCGGCAGAAGCGGCTTCAGCAAAATCTTCACCCGAAGAGGCGTACAAAATACCACGGGAACTATTGACCAGCAAACCCGCATCTTGGTTCAGTCCCGCATGGCTGATATCAGCCAGACTACCACCCTGCGCGCCCACACCGGGTACCAGGAGAAAATGCTCGGGGATGATTTTACGGATTTGGGCCACATAATCGGCGCGGGTGGCACCCACCACAAACATCAGGTTTTCGGGGTTGCCCCACTTACAAACCGTTTCTATTACGCGTTCATAAAGTTTTTTACCCTCATACTCGTGCATTTGAAAATCAGCGTGGCCGGGGTTACTGGTCAGTGCCAGACAAATAATCCATTTGTCTTTGAATTCCAGAAATGGCCGCAGGCTGTCTTCCCCCATGTAAGGAGCTACGGTAACAGCATCAAAATTCAGGGTTTCAAAAAACGCACGGGCATACATGGTGCTGGTATTGCCGATATCTCCGCGCTTGGCGTCGGCAATGCGAAAGACAGAGTTGGGCAAATAATCCAGGGTTTGTTCCATCCATTCCCAGCCGTGGGCTCCGTATTGCTCGTAAAAAGCCGTATTGATTTTGTATGCCACGCTGTAGGGCAAGGTAGCATGGATAATTTGGCGGTTAAATTCCACCATGGCATCGCCGTTTTTGGGCAGATGTAATGGCAATTTTCCCATTTCCGTATCCAGGCCGGTGCAGAGGTAGCTGTGTTTAGAAAAGATTTGGTATACCAGTTCGTCGCGGGTCACGATGCGAAGTTACGGAGTATTTTCGAACTGTTTGGGAACCTTCAAGGTCTTCGGTCGCGCGCGAGCAACAGCACACCTACCGCCCCACTGCTAGGGTTAATCCTGCTTTTAACCACCTACCCGGCAGCTGCACATTACCCAAATCCATCATGGGGCTGTCAAACACGTTGGTGGCTTCGGCAAAAAACTTCAGTTGCTTTATGGTGGCCGTAAGCCGCACATCCATGGCTACGGCACGCGGATACGCTGTCTCGGTTGTGCTTCCGGGAGACTTGTAACCACCCATTCTTTTCTGCAAATATCCCAGGGTACTCAGATTGATGTTTTTATGCAATTTCCAGTCGGCCTGCAGGGTGTATTTTTGGCCAATAAAATCCAGCGCATAGAAACTCTGAAAACCTTCGCTTTTTTTATCGGCATTCATGACAAAGAAGCCGGCTGTAATATTCTGTAAAACCCCAGCCAGCGGCTTCTTGGGCATATATTCCCAGTAACCATCTGCACCGTAATAGAATACCTGGGTAAGGTTGGCCGCTGAATCCACATTGCTGCCGTTGAAACGCACCCAGTCTATCAGGTTTTTGCCATCCCGGGCAAATGTGGCCAGCCGAAAACGATGTTCTTTATGCCTTATTTGGGTTCCCAGTTCGTAAGAAACCGCTTCTTCCGGTTTCAATAATTTACTGCCTTTGGCACCCCCTATGTTGTAATACAAGTCCGTGTAGGTAGGCAACCTGAACGCCCTGTTGGCAGAGGCAAAAACACGCATGTTGCACAATATTTTGGATACTTCCATTCCCGGGAAAATGCCATTCCCAAAGGCTGAGTTGTTATTAAATAAAACGCCCCCTGACAACACCCAGTTATTCCACGATACCTTGTCTTCCAGATACACACTCCAATTTTCACGCCTTGCACTGCGAGTAAATTTTGCTCCATCCGAACCAAAGGGTACCTCCAGGGTATCGCCCGGTTCACCCAGCACATTGCTGCGCACAAATTCCGATCGGTATTCCAGTCCAATAGACACGGCATGCGCCCCAAATTTTCGTGAAATATTGTTCATGCCGCCACGGGCAATGCTTTGGTGATAATTGTGAATTCGGTAGTAACTGATTGGTTTACCCGCAGGCCTGGATAAAATAGCTGTATCACCTCCTCTTATAAATAATCCATCTCGTTTTGAATACCAGCCATCACCCTCCCTAAATAACTCAAAACGGTCGTGGTTATAGCGGTAGTAGGAATTGCCCACCCACTGCCATTTACCCCAAAAATATTCCCAGTTCACGGTAATCAGGCGGGTTTGGGTGTATTCCTGCTGGGCGGGAAAGCGGCTGCTGTAAAAGTTCTGTGCACCAAAGCGTTTGTTGCCTATCCCCGCATTCATCCAAATTTTGCCTGCTTTGTCTTTGCGGTAAACCTGCCCAAATAAGCTGTTTTGTTCCATATCGGTATTGGTGGTAAAGCCGCTGTGAGATAGGGTTTGTCCCGAAATACCGGCACCCCAGCCCTTGTAATATCCGGAAGCACCGGCTGCCAGTCTTTGGAAACCGTTTTCACCGCCAAATACCGAGGCAAACGCACTGTTTCTGTCCGGTAGCCGGGTAGTGAAATTAACTGCTCCGGCCATGGCCTTGGGGCCATAAATCCGCGATGCGCCATTGGCACTGATCTCCATGCTACCATACATTTCGGGTGGCAGCAATAGATTCAGGTTGTGGTGGCCGGTCTGGGCGTCGGTCATGGGCACACCGTCAAGCATGATGAGGGTTTGCTCGTAATTGCCGCCACGAATGCTCAAATCTCCTTGCACTCCCAAACTGCCGCGGCTGCGTAAATCCAGCCATGGAAGGTAGTCAAGATAGTCTTCCACACTTTGCACCGGTGCCTTTTGAAGGATTTTGCCATCAATGCGGGTGATGGATATATTTTGGCCTAGCGTGCCGCGGGTTCTGCCATCAAAAATCAGCAGGGTGTCTATGTTCAGGGTGTCCTGGGCTGTTGCAGCAAGACTGCAAATGGCCATTAATCCCAATAAGAGTTTTTTGATCATTTGTTGGGCAAAAATAGGTAAAGAGTCTCATGGCATATTTTTTTCATTATCTACCCAATGTATTAATACCGATAATCTTTGAGTCGCAAATGCTTACAGTTTCATTGGTAAATACAAAAAAAATGGTCGATTGTTAGTTTGTAGGTTTTTTTCGTATATATTTGTATTTAAATGAAAAATAAAATCTCCCGAATTGGCCTCATCATCGCAGCCGTGGTCTGCATCTGGGCCTGTAATAAAGACTTGTCGGAGGTGCAACGCAACACCGACTTAAATCAGAAACTGGAAGCCATTAAAAATGAGGAGGCGCAACGCATGTGCTACAAGGCCATGACTCCAAAGGAAAGATTAACAATTTGGCAAAATCACCTTCACTGGGCCAAAGACAATCTTACCCTAAATCCAAAACAACTCGAAAAAATGAGTGAGCTGGATGCAATACTCAATGAGCAGTTCTTTGCCACAACAGCCAGTACTGATGCTTTTGAAATCTGGACAGCCACCGTCACCGAGGTTTTCAATCCCAGGCAGATTTATTTGTTATTCAATCAGCCATTCCACTTTAACGAAGATTTGTTCATCGGCACAGCGGGATTAGAAAACAACTCCAACGCCATTACACAATCCAACATGTTGAAAGACACACTGGAAGTGCCTGAATGCAATTGTCATTATACTTACATTAGTGTATTTCCAGGACCAGACATTACGATTGGCGTCAATAGTTGTTCAGTTTGGTCGGGTAGTTTGAGGCAATGCAAACGAGTTTGGCTTTGCTCTGATTATGATGTTGGAATTTATAATCCAAGAATCTGCGGAAGGTTTTGGAGCGAAAAATGCGATGGTCGATGCAGATGGATATGGCAAGGCAATGTCGACATTTAAATTTGATAAACCGTTAAACACCGCGATTTAATTAGTATTTATCGTATATATATTTTCAATACATGAAAAACATAATCTATCAATTTGGCCTTCTCATAGCAGCTGTGGTCTGCATCTGGGCCTGTAAAAAAGACTTGTCGGAAGTGCACCGCAACACCGACCTCAATCAGAAATTCGAAGCCATTAAAAATGAAGGATCACAGCGCGTTGCCTACAACGCCATGATACCTGAAGAAAAGTTAACCATTTGGCAAAATCACCTTCACTGGGCCAAAACCAACCTAAAACTGACTCCGGATCAGCGGGAAAAAGTTGATGAAATTGAGGCCATCCTGGATGAAAAATTATTCATCACAACTTCCGGTTCAGATGATTTTGAAGTTTGGAAAGCCACCATCGCCGAGGTTTTCAATCCCAGACAGATGTATTTATTATTCAATCAGCCATTTTCATTTAAAGCAGATTTGTTTATCAATACAGAGCCGTTGCAAAACAACTCCGCTCCCATTACACAGGCATCAACCACCAATAGCAATACCCCAGAACCTTGCATGTGCCATTTTAATAGTTTCCATGCTAATTTTCCTTTCGAAAGTTGGCCCAAAACTCAAGACAAATATAATTTTGGAATAGACCATTGTACCTTAAAATCGGGAGGTGCAGGTATTAGTATTTTAAGATGCAAACAAGAAGGCGATTGTGTTAATTTAAAGCTTCAAACGACACAGGGTTGTGGTCTGTTTTTTTTATATCCATGCGATGGTGTTTGCAGAACATATATTCCTTTTATTTGATATGTAAATCCTCCAATAACTTTAAATATGAATAAAATATTTTCCATTGCCTTCATTGTTCATTTGTGCATTTGCCTGTGTAATTGCGGTAAGAATACGCCCAAAGAGGCAGTTCTAAAATCGGAAAACGATTCACTGAATCTTGGTATTGTGCATGATTCAGCCGACTTTGCCTTCAAAATTAAATCTGTGGGCAACGACACACTAAAGGTGTTGAAGTTGGCTTCAGGATGCGGCTGTACCCAGGTGGCCACCGAAAAAACCAACATTCCACCCGGAGACAGCACCCTGCTGAAAGGAAGATATACACCGGAAACACTGGGTGAGTTTGAAAAAAGCATCGTCATCAATACCAATACCGAAAAGAAATTTCATGTGCTGCGAATACGAGGTACTTCCAAATCAATTCGAAAACAAAAAGAAAAACACCCATAAAACGGGTGTTTTTCTTTTTAAAACTTTGTTGCTTAAAGCATTAATTCATATCCGCATTCATCACCTTGTTCCAGGCGACCACAAAGTCTTTGATGAATTTCTTTTGTCCGTCGGCACAGGCATACACCTCAGCAATGGCCCTCAGTTCTGAGTTAGAACCGAAAATCAGGTCAGCACGGGTAGCCGTCCATTTTACAGCACCGGTTTTGCGGTCGGTACCTTCAAATGTTTCCTGGGCATGGTCCGTGGCTTTCCAGGTAGTGCCAAAATCCAGCAGGTTCACAAAGAAATCGTTGCTGAGCTTGCCGGGATTGTGGGTGAACACACCATGCTTTGAATTGTCCCAGTTGGTGTTCAGCACGCGCATGCCGCCTACCAGTGCAGTCATTTCAGGTGCGGTCAGTGTCAGCAGCTGGGCTTTGTCTACCAGCATTTCTTCAGCAGAAGCACGGTAACCGGCTTTTTTGTAGTTGCGGAAACCATCGCCCATGGGCTCAAGCACAGCAAAGGATTCTACGTCGGTATGCTCGGCGCTCGCATCCATGCGGCCGGGCGTAAAAGGTACGCTCACATTGTGTCCTGCATCGGCAGCGGCTTTTTCAATGCCGGCACATCCTCCCAGCACAATCATATCGGCCAGTGAAATGCCCTTGTTTCCGCTTTGAGCGCTGTTGAACGCCTGCTGTATGTTTTCCAGCTTTTCGAGTGCGCTACCCAGCTGCGAAGGGTTGTTCACTTCCCAGAATTTCTGAGGTGCCAGACGCACTCGGGCACCATTGGCACCACCGCGCTTGTCGGAATTTCTGTACGTAGATGCCGAAGCCCAGGCGGTGCTTACCAACTGAGATACGGTCAGTCCTGAAGACAAAATCTGATTTTTAAGATTAGCAACATCGTTTGCATCCACCAGCCCGTGGTTTACTGCAGGGATTGGATCCTGCCAGATGAGTTCCTCAGCAGGAACTTCAGGGCCCAGGTAACGGCGCTTGGGTCCCATATCGCGGTGGGTGAGCTTAAACCAGGCACGGGCAAAGGCATCGGCAAACTGATTGGGATTCTCATAGAAACGGCGTGATATTTTTTCATAAGCAGGATCCATGCGCAACGACAAGTCTGTGGTGAGCATCATGGGTGCGTGGGTTTTGCCCGCTACGTGCGCATCGGGCACAGTTCCGGCACCGGCACCACCTTTGGGGCGCCATTGCTTGGCTCCGGCGGGGCTTTCGGTGAGTTCCCATTCATAACCAAACAGGTTTTCAAAATAGTTATTGCTCCATTGGGTAGGCGTAGTAGTCCAGGCACCTTCAAGTCCGCTGGTGATGGTGTTTTCGGCATTGCCTGAACCCAACGTATTCTTCCAACCCATGCTCTGCTCTTCAATGGAAGCGCCTGCAGGCTCTTTGCCCACATACTTTCCGGCATCGCCGGCACCGTGTGCCTTACCGAACGTGTGACCACCTGCAATCAGTGCCACGGTTTCTTCATCGTTCATGGCCATGCGGCGGAAAGTTTCGCGAATGTCGCGGGCAGCGGCAATCGGGTCAGGGTTGCCATTGGGGCCTTGTGGGTTCACGTAGATAAGACCCATTTGAACGGCTGCCAATGGGCCTTCCAGTTCGCGGTCGCCTGAATAGCGCTTGTCGGCCAGCCATTCTGCTTCAGAACCCCAATAGATATCTTCCTCGGGTTCCCATACGTCCTCGCGGCCTCCGCCAAAACCAAAGGTTTTAAAACCCATGGTTTCCAGGGCGCAGTTACCTGCAAGAATCATCAAATCGGCCCAGGAAAGGTTATTACCATATTTCTGCTTCACCGGCCACAACAGCAGGCGGGCTTTGTCCAGGTTGGTATTATCAGGCCAGCTGTTCAGGGGCGCAAAACGCTGCGTTCCGGCACCGGCACCACCACGACCGTCAGAGATACGGTAGGTTCCGGCACTGTGCCATGCCATGCGGATAAACAAAGGACCGTAGTGTCCGTAATCGGCAGGCCACCAGTCCTGTGACTTTGTCATCAGGTCATTGATATCTTTTTTCACTTCATTCAAATCCAGGGATTTGAAGGCCTCTGCATAATTAAAACCTTCTTCCATGGGATTGGAAAGGTTTGAATGCATGCGCAAAATGCCCAGAGGCAATTGATTGGGCCACCAGTCGCGGTTGCGTGTGCCACGTCCTGCGCTGGGACTTACCATTTTACCGGAGAAAGGACACTTGCTTTCTCCATTGCTATTATTTTGATTCTCCATTGTTTATTGTGTTTAAGTGTATTTAACAATTGGCATTCAACCATTGTTTGAAACCGTGACCGGATTCGTCTGCAAATTTCAGCATGAAAAAGCGATTTTGAAAGTACCTTATTTCGCTTTGAAGATGATTTTAATTTTTCAACGCAATCATTTGCAAAACTTTTGAAGCGTTTAATTAAACAAAAGTGGTTTTTTGTGTAACAAATAAACTATGGTTTTTAACCATAATTGTCCGAACATCAATGTTTTACCCCCAATTTTGCAGCGGGGTAGATTTAAGTTTTCATAGCTTGCAAGGCCCGGTCTTATGGCCGGGTCTTGTTCTTTTGTGGCCGTTCTGCTTTAAATGCCGTTATTTTGCCAACAGATGCAATCAGGGAAAGGCATATTCTTCCGCAACTGGTTTTTACCCGTCCTATATGCATTACTGGCACTATTTATCAGCATCCGCGCTGTCAATGCTCCCGGCAAGGAGATGCCAGGTTATGAGGGTAAAGTAACGGCATACAACAATTATGTAATCTTCAGCAACAGTTTTTATCACCTGGCAGACAACAAAAATCTGTATGCCCAATATCCGGCCGAACAGTACGATGTATTTAAGTATTCACCCACTTTTGCCCTTCTGTTTGCACCCTTTTCAGCATTGCCACACAGCGCAGGACTTACAGCATGGAACCTGTTGAACGTTCTGGTATTTTTATGGGCACTGAAAAAACTATCCCTAACCCCCATACGTGAACTGGGATTTGGCTTGCTGGCCATACCTGAAATTTTTACCACCACTACCAACAGCCAAAGCAATTTGCTGATAGCCGGACTTTTGATGCTTGTATACATTTACCTGGAAAGAGGCAAAGTTCTTTTGCCGGTGCTGTTTATCTCACTTACGGTATTTATCAAGCTCTTCGGCATTTTATTTTTTGCCATCGTGTTGTTATATCCCCAACGCATGAAAGCGATACCTGTTGCTTTGGGGGTCATGGTTGGATTATTCATATTGCCCTTGCCTTTTGGTGGTTGGGATCAGCTCATACAGCACTACCGCGATTATTTAGGGCTTATCTCCGGCGATCATGGTTTTTTTGTTAAATACAGTGTTATGGGCTGGCTGAAAAGTTGGTTTGGCTGGCAGCCGGATAAAAACATCATTGTGCTGGCCGGACTCCTGATTCAGTGTATTCCGCTGCTTCTTTGGAAAAAATTCACTAATCCCGGATTTAGAACTGTATATGCTGCCTCCTGGCTCATCTGGCTGGTCATTTTCAACCACATGGCTGAAAGTGCTACCTTCATTATTGCAGTGGCCGGTGTCTTTTTGTGGTATTTTACAGTTTCCAAAAGAAAATATTGGCAGATTGTCGTGCTCATTCCCGTGTTGCTGTTCACCTGTCTGGGGCCTTCAGATCTTTACCCCAAAGCGTGGCGAATGCTCATTGTAGAAACCTGGCAGCTCAAAGTGTTTCCCTGCATGGTGGTGTGGGTAATTTGCCTGTTTCATCTGATGCGTTGTAGAAATGCAAGCAACAACCCTTTAAGTTAAGTATGATTTCCAAGTGATTGCTATCATGAAAACTTGCTTTTTTTATTTATTTATCGTAATATTGCTATATAACAATATGGGAATAACAAAGTCAACATACTTTACGGAACAGCAAAACACCATTGCTGCTGTTGCCAAAGCCCTGGGCCATCCGGCAAGGGTTGCCATCTTGGACTACCTGCTTAAAGTGGATGGTTGCATTTGTGGTGATATTGTTGCGGAAGTGCGGTTAGCACAACCCACCGTTTCACAGCATCTCAAAGAGCTTAAACTTGCAGGACTTATCAAGGGTGAGATTGAAGGCAAATCAATCTGTTATTGTATTGACGAAAATGGCATAGAGAAGTTACATCTCTATACAGAAAGCCTTATTGAAGGTTGTAAACATAAAAAATCAGAGTGCTTTTAAATTTAAATAAGTAAAAAATGAAACTATCAGAAGTAAAAACAATTCTTGGCAAAACAGAAAATGTGTCATTTGCCGATGAAAACGGAAATTTGATACCATCGCATTTTCACATCACGGAAGTGGGTGTTGTGGTGAAACACTTTATCGATTGCGGAGGTAGCTTCCGAAGTGAAAAAAAGGCCAATCTTCAGCTTTGGGTAGCCAATGATACCGAACATCGCATGACTGCCGATAAGTTTTTAAAGATCATCACCCTTTCAGAAGGATTGCTGGGAACGGAAGATTTACCGGTAGAAGTGGAATATCAAGGCATAACCATTGGCAAATATGATCTGGACCATAATGGGCAACACTTCGTGCTGCGCAACACCAAAACCGCTTGTCTGGCAGAAGATGCCTGTGGCATTCCGGTTATTAAACAAAAAGTAGCATTGTCTGAAATTAAACCGGCTAAAACATCTTGCACTCCCGGTGGCGGCTGCTGTTAACCCATCTGGGAAGCAGCGTAACATTATCCAAGGCCCGATTAATTAGTTTAATTCAATATTTAACAGCGCTCCTGAAGGAGCCTCCACTGCAGATCAATAATATCAGAAATACCGTTTCTTCAGTGCAAAGGCCAGCCGAACCATAAGAATCAGCACAGGTACTTCCACCAGCGGCCCTATCACCCCGGCAAACGCCTGACCACTATTTAAGCCAAAAACACCAATGGCAACCGCTATGGCCAGCTCAAAATTGTTGCCTGCTGCAGAAAAAGAAACCGATGCCGTTTCAGCATAGGCAGCACCCAGCTTTTTGGCCACAAAGAACATCAGCCCAAACATGATGCAGAAATAAAGCACCAAGGGGATGGCCACACGCACCACATCCAGCGGAAGCTTCAACATGAGCTCTCCCTTTAGCGAAAACATAATCACAATAGTGAGTAGCAACGCCGTTAGTGTAATTGGTGAAATGCGCGGAATATACTTTTGATTAAACCACGCCTCTCCCTTTAATGCAATCAAACCGTATCGGCTCACCACACCCATCAAAAACGGTATGCCCAGGTATATTCCTACTGTCTTGGCTATTTCGGCAATGCCAATATCAACCTGAATGGAATCCAATCCAAAAAAGGGCGGCAGTTTTTCAAGAAAAAACCAGGCGTAGATGCTGAAAAGCAGCAACTGCAATACGCTGTTGATTCCCACCAGCGCGGCAATGTACTCGCGGTTTCCTTCTGCCAGTTCGTTCCAAACAATCACCATGGCAATACAGGGTGCTATTCCAATCAAAATAAGACCGGATAAATATTCCGGATAATTAGAAAGAAAAATAACACTCAGTCCGAACATCAGCAGTGGGCCCACCACCCAAGTGATGAGCATGTTGGAGAAAAATAAGCCCTTATTGGCGAACAATGCCGGAATTTTCTCATACCGAACCTTGGCAAGGGGCGGATACATCATCAGTATGAGTCCAATGGCGAGCGGTATGTTGGTGGTGCCGTCTCCCATGCCCTGAATAAGAGCAGGAACCGAGGGGAAAACCACGCCAATAGCAACACCCAGTGCCATGGCCAGAAAAATCCATAGGGTAAGATAACGATCTAAAAATCCGAGTCTTTTATTTCCGGGCATACAGTTATGATTGATGAATATGTTGTTTAACGAAGGCGGCACACCACGATTTTATGATGTTTCGGGTATGCTCAAACGCCTGCTTTACTTCAATCTCAGTCCCTTTGGCCTTGGCCGGATCCGGGAAGTTTTCATGAAACAGTAATGCAGTGGTAGGAAACCAGGGACATCTTTCTTTGGCATGATCACATACCGTAATGACATAATCAAAGTCAATTTCCCTGTACTCATCAACATGATTACTGGTGTGGTGGGCGATATCCAAACCGTCCTCAGCCATAATGGCCACTGCGCCGGGATTTAATCCATGGGTTTCCACACCCGCACTGTATACCTCCACCCGATCACCCCCCATTTGTTCCAAATAACCGTGGGCCATCTGGCTACGGCATGAGTTGCCCGTGCACAATACTAAAATTTTCTTTTTCATCAGCAGTTTGGAGATTGATCTGGGTCGAAAGTCTTGAAGAA
>JBILTS010000161.1:0-4170 GCA_044371405.1 Bacteroidia bacterium | reverse complement strand
GTAAGTGCCGTTACCTTCGTTGCGGCAATTTCCTTCCTTGAGTTGCAAAAGATTCATTCCGGTGGACACATGGTAGCCGTGATGGCATTGATGGAATCGCCCGCCATAATTGTAGGTGTGATGCTGATGATGCATTATGATAAGGAAAATCAGGAAAGCAGTAATGTGAGTATTGCATCTATTGCCAAGCACTCCTTAACCAACGGAAGCGTTTTAATGATTTTTGGCAGTCTGGTTATTGGGCTGATTGCCGACGTGAAACAAGCCGAGGGCATAAAGCCATTTACCAACGATATATTCAAGGGTTTTCTGTCTATTTTTCTGCTGGAAATGGGCATGGTAACGGCACGCCGCTTTTCAGCGTTTTTAAAATACGGCTGGTTTGTTACCCTTTTCGCCATTGTAATTCCTGCTATCAATGGTTCTATGGTGGCATACGGCAGCCAGTTTATAACAACTGAGATTGGCGACAGATTTATATTTGCCGTACTGGCGGCAAGTGCTTCCTACATAGCTGTGCCCGCTGCCATGCGTATTGCTGCACCCAAGGCCGATCCCGGGCTGTATGTGCCCATGGCACTCGGGGTAACATTTCCTTTCAATATTACCATTGGCATGCCGCTGTATTACATGATTATTCAATAAAAAAATATGACTTCTTTTCTCATAAAAAACGCCTCATGTATCAATGAAGGTAAGATTTTTCAAACCGATGTGCTCATTGAAAACGGAGTTATCGCAGCCATTGGTTCCAATTTAACAGCTGCGGCTGACAAAGTGGTTGATGCAACCGGAAAATGGCTATTGCCGGGTATCATCGATTGTCAGGTGCATTTCAGAGAACCCGGACTTGAGCACAAGGCCGATATCTACAGCGAAAGCAAGGCAGCCGTGGCAGGAGGGGTCACCTCCTTTGTGGATATGCCCAATACGGTTCCCAATACGTTAACACCGGAACTGTTGCAGCAAAAATATGATTTGGCACAAGCAAAATCGCTGGCCAATTTTGGTTTTCTGCCGGGTGTGAATGCCGACAATATTGATGAAGTCATTGCGGCGGACACCACAAAATGGCTGGCAGTAACCGATGATGGTTTGTATTTTACCCGGGGTGGAAATTTGCTGGTTGAAAATCCCGAGGTGATGGAAAAGCTGTTTGCCCATTGCAAATCGATTATCGCCATTCATTCCGAAAAGGAAAGCATCATCAAGGCCAATGAGGCACACTACCACAGTATTTACGGCGATGATATTCCCGTTTCCCTGCATCCCGTTATTCGGAGTGCTGAGGCATGTTTAGCAGCATCAGAGTCGGCCATAGCACTGGCGAAAAAATGGGGCGCAAGATTGCACATCTTACATCTAAGCACTGAGGTTGAGACGCACCTTTTTCAAAACGATATCCCGTTAACAGAAAAGAAAATAACCACCGAAGCATCAGTACACCATTTGTGGTTTACCGATGCGGATTATGAGCGACTGGGCGTGAAAATCAAGTGGAATCCCGCCATTAAATCTGAAGCGGACCGCAAAGGGTTGTTGAAAGCCCTGATGGACGACAGAATTGATATCATTACCACAGACCATGCACCGCATACATGGCAGGAGAAAAACCAGGTTTATGTTAAATCTATGTCGGGTGCACCCATGGTGCAGCATTCTGTGAACGTGATGCTGGAACTGCAAAAGCGAGGAGAGATTACGCTGGAAAAGATGGTAGAGAAGATGTGCCACAATCCTGCCATTTTGTATGGAATTCAAAAACGTGGTTTTATTCGCGAAGGTTATTATGCAGATTTAACATTGGTGGATCCCGACAGCAGCTGGACGGTAAGTGAAGATAACCTGCTGTATAAATGTGGCTGGTCACCGCTCACGGGCACCACTTTCAGCACCCGCATCACACATACTTTTGTAAACGGACATCTGGTTTTTGAAAACGGAACGTTTCACGAAGAAAAACGGGGTATGCCGCTGTGAGGGGTTTAATGGTCTAATAGTTTATTGGTTTTTAGATCGTGGAAATTAGGGTGCTGCTTAGTGGTAAGCTGCGCTGATTTTGTCGTATGAACGATAAATACCCAAAAACCGACCACAAAAACGACAACAAACGGCATATGTTGTTCAGCCATTGGTAAACTTCTGACGCTACACTTCTAACTATTAAATAAAAAACAGGGATTACTCGCTCGTCTCGGCTGAGCCGAGACTCACTCGTGAACCCGGAAGGGGTGGCTTCAAACCAAAAAGCCCTGCGGCTTAAACACGGCTTGTCATGCTGAGCGTGTCGAACGCATGGCAACCGTCCTGTAACTTCTGACTCCACACTTCCAACTTTTAACTGAAGTACGGGGTTACTCGTTCGCTTCGCTCACTCGTGAACCCGGAAGGGGTGGCTTCAAACCAAAAAGCCCTGCGGCTTAAACACGGCTTGTCATGCTGAGCGTGTCGAGCGCATGGCAACCGTCCTGTAACTTCTGACTCCACACTTCCAACTTTTAACTGAAGTACGGGGTTACTCGTTCGCTTCGCTCACTCGTGAACCCGGAAGGGGTGGCTTCAAACCAAAAAGCCCTGCTCCTTCGTCGCCCGGGTCTTTTTTCGTATCCGTCCGCTTGAGCTATGCTCAGACTTCCGGATACGAAAAAAGCCCCGAAATCAGGGCTTTTTGGTTTGGCGGAGAGAGAGGGATTCGAACCCCCGGTCCTGTTACAGACAACGGTTTTCAAGACCGCCGCATTCGACCGCTCTGCCATCTCTCCTTCGTGGGATTGCTCCCAACAGGGCTGCAAAAATAGGGTTTATGTGTGCCTTTTGCAACGGTTTGTTGCGAAAAAGTGTTTGCCGCTAATCAAATAATGATGCTCTGGAAAAACAACACCGACATCGGAAACCACAAAATCAGGAAAACAACGGCAATAATCCAAAGCCAGGCAATGTGCAGGTTCCTGAACATCGAATAACCCGGCGAAAGCAAAGCACAGCCCCGGTAAAGCGATACATCCATGCCAATTGAATAAGGAAACATCCAAAAAAGGAAAATGTGTATTCCCTGAAAGACCGTGAAATCAACTTGGCGGCGCACAAATGCCCAAATGCTGATTACAACCACCCCCACCATTATTATCAGGTTTTGCACCTCCACCCAGCTTTTCATGCCCCAGCTATTGCCCAACAATATGTTTAAATGGTTCCCAAAATGTTTGAGCGGACTGTTCAAACCATGCCCGTATTTCTGCTGAATCATGAACATGGCGTTCCAGTGGCCTGTGGCCACAGCGTCATAACTCCACCATACGAGCATACCGGCAAATGTTAGCATTCCTGTTTTCAAGGCCAGTTGCCATGGAAATTCTCTGGTTTTTATCCATTGAATCAGACCCCAAACGGCAAGGCCAATTAGCAAGAATACCCCGCCGCTGTAGGAGAGTACAGCAAAAAAGCCGCAGATACCGGCTTTCAGGTACGCTTCTCTGCCCAGATAATAATGCAGCAACATCAGCAAAAACACCACAAGGGAAACCGGAAACAAGGCCTGAAAGTAAATAGATCCGGGGGCAAAGCCGATCATAATCAACCCCAGCCAGTTACGTAAAGAAAAACTTCGCACATCCCACAGTTTTGCGGCTACCAGCAGCAATCCCAGAAAGAAAATCTGACTAATCCACAAGCCGCTTTGGGCCGGCGCCATACCCAAAAGGGTGCAGACCTTTATCATCAGTGGATACAGCGGTGCCCAGCCGGCATTGCCACACCATGCGCCGGGCCAGTCAGGACAGGGGATGAGATTGTGTCCCTGTTCCGCAATTTGCAAATACAATCCGCTATCCCACCGGCTCCAGCATTCTGCCGTCCAGCCGCCATGGCATTGTGATTCAATGCCCATGAAATGCGATGCAATGCGGGCCAGCAGCCACACAATCAGCGGTATAATTAACGCCGGTTTTAACCAGTTTTTCATTCCAGTTCCTGCAGTTCTTTTTCCAGAAACGCAAATAGCGATTGTATGTAACCGGCTGAGAAATCGAATCGGATGCCTGCGGTTTGGTAAACTTCCGGTATGCTGCGGGTATAGCCCAATTTGAGGGCCTCTTTGTAGGCATTTAGTCCGGCTGTTTCATCCGAATTGCAATTTTTCCAAACGCCCAGTGCGCCGAGTTGCGCAAATCC
>JBILTS010000145.1:0-4987 GCA_044371405.1 Bacteroidia bacterium | reverse complement strand
CATAGTAAAACGGCACTTCGAAAATGTGCAGTTGCTTGTGCCAGCTGTAGGCCAGCGCATTTTCAAAACCTGTGTAGTCTACCATGCCGGTACCAAATCGAGCAGCCAGCTGAAGCCATTGTGCCTTGCGTTCTTCCTTGCTGTGGCCGGGATTTTCATAGATCCAGTGCTGAAACGCATCCACTTGGGCAATCCAGGGCAGCGTGCCGATAATGCCTTCCAGTTGCTCTGTTTTGGCTCTTTTCAGCTCTGCAGTATCGCTGAAATAGGCGTTCCAGCCCTTCATGCTAATGAGTTCCATGCTCATGCTGGCCAGTTCGGCTACTTCACTGGGCGTGTTTTTGAAGGCATTGAGGTGCAATGGGGCCATCAAAAAGCTGTGAACGGCATGTCCACCTTCGTGCACCAGGGTTTCCACATCGCGAAGGTTGCCGCTGGCATTCATGAATATAAAAGGTAAATTGGTTTCAGCCAGGGGGTAGTTGTAACCACCGGGAGCTTTACCCAAACGGCTTTCCAGGTCCAGTAGTTTCTTTTGCTGCATGGTTTGCAGGCATTCGGCAAAAAACGGATCGGTTTTATGCAAACAATCCAGACTTTTGCTCAGCAAATCATCACCATTGGTAAAAGGTTTCAGCGGTTCGCGGCCCAGCGGATCTACCGAGAGGTCCCAGGGTTTCAGTGCATCCAGCTTGAGATGCTCTGTGCGTTTTTGCGTGGTTTTCTTTAGCAGGGGAACCACATGCATTTCAATGGCGTTATGAAACTGCTTGCAGTCGTCGGCGGTGTAATCGTAGCGGCCCAGGGCCTTGAACATGTAATCGCGGTAGTTGGCAAAGCCCGCATTCAGGGCCAGCTGATGTCTTTTTTGCACCATGGTGTCAAACAGCGAATCCAGTTTTTCGGTATCCTGATGCCTGCGGTCGTTCATGGCTTTCCATACCTTTTCACGGAGGGCGCGGTCGGTGCGCAGCAGAAAGTTGGATGCCTGCTGCATGGTGTAGGTTTGACCGTCAATGTCTACAGACATGGCGCCTTGTATGCTGCTGTATTCCTGGGCCAGGGTTTGCAGTTCGGCCTGTATGGGAATGTTTTCCTCGCGGAATAATTCAACGGCGCCACGCAGGCTGCGGAAATAGATTTTCAAGGCCTCATCCTGTTCAGCTTCTTTTACAAAGGGCGATTCCACCACTTTTCGGTTCAGCTTGTCTTCAAGCGGTGCCAGTTCGGGCTGAATGTTCTGCACAAAATCCAGGTAGGCAGCCTCGTGTTCCTTGTTGGTGGTATCGCAGGTCATGCGGATATAGCGCCAGGCGAGGTCTTCGGAAACCGACGATTCCAGGTCTGAAATCTCTTTTAGCCAGTTTAAGAATTCTTCCTTGCTATTGGCTTCAAATGCAATCAGCCGGTTGAAATGCTCAATAAGCTTCGCAGCGGTTAATGGTTTTTCAATTATCATTCACCTACAAAATTACGCATTGCAGGCGGTATGTAAGGATTGTGCTATTCGGAAAGCCGCTTAAATTTTTCAGCTGCGCTTACCATACCAGGGGCGCCTGGGTTTGGTGTCGCTGCGTCCTGCTGCATTTCCCTGCCCTGAATTGCCGTGGCGGGGACGGTTTCTGTTAGCGTTTGATGGTTTACTTTGTGAAGCCGCATTTGGCTGAGCTGCGGCCTGCGCAGGAGCACTTGAAGCCGGATAGGGATTGTTTTCCGCCAGCGGAATGGATTTGCGGATCAGTTTTTCAATATCGCGTATATATGGCCTTTCTTCCTGTTCGCAAAATGACAATGCCGTGCCGCTGGCACCGGCCCTGCCTGTGCGGCCAATTCGGTGCACATAGGTTTCAGGAATGTTGGGGATATCGTAATTGACCACCCAGGCCAGTTCGTCAATGTCAATGCCGCGAGCGGCTATGTCGGTGGCCACCAGCACGCGCGTGGTTTTGTCCTTGAAGTTGCTGAGTGCACGCTGTCTGGCACTCTGGCCTTTGTTGCCATGGATGGCTTCCGCACGGATTCCGGCCTTGATGAGCATTCTCACCACCTTGTCGGCGCCATGTTTGGTACGTGTAAACACCAGGGCCGTTTCAATACTTCTATCCTGAAGAATATCGGTAAGCAGGTTGATTTTATTGTTCTTGTCGGTGTGATACAAATACTGCTGCACGGTATCGGCGGTGGATGATACGGGCGTTACGGAAACCGATTCCGGGTTGCTGAGGATGGTGTTGGCCAGACTCACAATCTCTGCGGGCATGGTGGCCGAAAAGAACAGCGACTGCCTGCGCTGAGGCAGGGCCTTGATAATCTTTTTTACATCGTGCACAAAGCCCATATCCAGCATGCGGTCGGCTTCATCCAGCACGAAATATTCTATGTCGCGCAGGGTAATGAAGCCCTGGTTCATTAGGTCGAGCAGGCGGCCGGGGGTGGCAATCAGAATGTCGGTGCCGCGCTGAATGGCGTCGGTTTGGGGTTTTTGTCCCACACCGCCAAAGATTACTACGGATTTTAGGCCCGTGTGGCGACCATAAGCTTCAAAGCTTTCCTGAATTTGTATGGCGAGTTCGCGGGTGGGGGTTACCACCAGGCAACGGATTTTGCGACGGTTGTTGTTTGCCTGGCTGTTGTACAGGTTTTGAAGAATGGGCACGGCGAAGGCACAGGTTTTTCCGGTACCGGTTTGGGCGCAGCCCATGAGGTCGCGGCCTTTTAATACAACAGGAATGGCCTTTTGCTGAATGGGGGTGGGGGTGTCATAGCCTTCCTGCTGCAATGCGCGCAGAACGGGCTCAATGAGGTTGAGTTCGTTGAATTTCATTTTTTAATAATTTGCGACGAGAGCAGCTTTACCGGGTTAAAATACGAATGGTTTTAATTGTCAGCTGCCGGTGGTGGTGCAAAACCCGTTGTCTAAAATGAAACGGGCCAATTAAATGCCAGAGATACTAAAACAGAAAGAACGATCGTCTGATTTGATACAAAGATAGGTGAAATAAGTCGATTACGGTTAAATATAGGAAAGGACACTTGTCCATCCTGACAATCAATATGATTAAAATAAATTCTAGTGATAGTCCTTACGATCCCATTTTACGGGGCGTGGTGGTCTTGGCCTTCACACCGCCGGTGGGCTTTGGGGCTGAGGTTTTTACCTTTTTGGGAGCGGCTGCCTTGCCTGCAGTTTTTTCTGCCGGTTTGTCAGTGCTGCCGGTTTCTTCGGTGCTTTCTTCCTCTTCCTGTCCCAGTTTGCTCCAGTCCAGCAGGCCTTTGATGATGCCATACCAGCTGAATAATTTTTTCATATCGCCGGGATACACCTTTTCGCGGTCGTAGTTGGGAAGTGCTTTGCCCATGTATGCTTTGATTTCATCGTTGTCGGCGTTGGATGCAGGAGGATTGGATCCGGATTCATCCAGGGCTTTCAGAAGTTGAAGTACCTGCCACAATTTGGTTTCGCCTTCGTCGGTAAACATAGCGATATCTGCCAGTACGCTCACACGCTGCTGCAGGGTGGTGGCAAATTTTTTGCCTGTGCCAATGGTTTCAACAATTAAACCGGTTTTGTTTCTTCCGATGATTTTGTGCAGGCCGGGAACACCCGATACCGAAACGATGTCTTTCAATTCCATGAGGGGCAAATTTCGGGTTTTATGCCCATACCTGCAAATAGAAGGAATTTATTGAGATATGAATATACGAAAAAAAGGTGATATTTCCAAATTATTCGCTCATTTTTTTGCGAATAACCACCTTTTGGAATGCCCTTAAAACGGAGGCCTTGGCCAGATTTTCCGTGAATTCTCCGGACATGCTTTTAACCTTTCTGTACTGACTTTCGCTCAGATCGATGCGGTTAACCACCCGCATCAGTGCGGCCGGGTTTTTCTGTTGCAAATCAGCCATGAATACCTGCAGTTCGGCCACCATGGTGGGCAAATCGGGGTAGGTTTCTTCTTTGAAGGTAAAATCGGCAATGCCGACATCTTTTTCAAGCTGGGTTTTCGTAGCCAGCAGAATATCCGCGTCGGGGGTGAATGAGGCCAGTTCCTGAAAATCATTCATGGGCGTGTTCCAAACCGTTTTCCCATTTGCTCACCGCCGAGGTAGCCAGGGCATTCCCAAGCACGTTGGTCATGCTGCGGCCCATGTCGCAGAAATGGTCGATGGGCAATATTAGTGCAATGCCTTCTGCGGGTATATCAAACATGGCACAGGTAGCGGTAACTACCACCAGACTGGCCCTGGGCACGCCCGCAATGCCTTTGCTGGTAAGCATCAGCACCAGTAGCATGGTAATCTGTGTTCCGGTGTCCAATGGAATGCCGTATGCCTGAGCAATAAAAATGCTGGCAAAGGTCATGTACATCATGCTGCCATCCAGGTTGAAACTGTAGCCCAGGGGCAATACAAAACTTACAATATTGGGGCGGCAGCCAAATCTTTCCAGTTCTTCGGTGAGTTTTGGGAAAACCGCTTCGCTGGAAGTGGTGCTGAATGCGATGAGCAGCGGCTGCTGTATACGGGAAAGTAATGTTTTTAATCGTTTTCTCAGGATAATGAAACCGGCAGCCAGCAACACCAGCCACAATACCCCAAGTCCGAGGTAAAAACTGCCCATGTACTTGCCATAGACAGTAAGAACCCCCAAGCCCTTTTTGGCTACGATGGATGCCACACCGCCCAAAACGCCAAGCGGGGCAAACCACATGATGTAGCTCACCATTTTTAAGCACACGTGCCCGATGGTGTCCAGGGCACGGGTGAGGGGAGCCGCTTTTTCACCCATGGCTGTCATGGCCACCCCAAAAAAGATGCTGAAAACAACCAGTTGCAGAATTTCATTGGTAGCCATCGCCTCAATTACACTTTTTGGAAAAACATGCTCTATAAAGCCCTGCAGACTAAAACCTTTGCTATTACTCAGAAAATCTTTGGCACCGGCTACATCACCTTCGCCCAAATTAACCCCGACTCCAGGTTT
>JBILTS010000091.1:0-9226 GCA_044371405.1 Bacteroidia bacterium | reverse complement strand
ACTTCCGTATCCTGGAACATTACACCCTCTACTTACACGCTACAGGCCGGTAGTAAATTATCGGATACAGTGCTTTATGTGTCATTTAATTCAACCGGTTCATACAATGTAACCCTCACGGCAAGCAATCCATCCGGCAGTGTGCCACTGGCGAGAAATAACTACATCAACGTTAGTACCAATTCATCTGCAAAGCCCGCTGTGGATTTTGTTGCAGTTAAGACTATGCTTGCATTAAATGAAACCGCACAATTTGTAGATATGTCGGCAAATACACCCACCAAATGGGACTGGACCATTACGCCCCGGACCTTTGCCTACACAGGTGGTACTGACTCTACCAAACAGTTTCCTCAGGTAAAATTTACTGCATCCGGAACATACACAGTGAAACTGGTGGCCACCAATGCCAACGGTAACGGAACATTAACACGCACCAATTACATTGTGATTGCCAGCAATGGAAATCAGCAGAAAATCGCAAACAGTATGGTTGTATACCCCAACCCAACCCGGGGTATTGTTCATATATCTGGGGTGAAGCCAAATCTTGCTGTGGCGCTGATTGCTGCCGATGGCAGGATGATAAACAAGGTGATGGATGGCAATAAACTCGATATTACCGATCTCCCTGATGGTATATATCTTGCTAAATTCCCTCAAAACGGCATGAGCTGCCGTCTGATAAAACTAAATTGAAGAGAATTTTAATGCATAGCAAAGAGAAAAACCCGGCAACGTTCGGGTTTTTTTCTTTTCTAATGTTGCTTACATTATGGACGATGGCCCTGCAATGGACGGGCCGCACAGCATTCTTATTACTCCGTGGGGCACACCGGCAGCTTGATGCCGCTGAGATCTTTCAGTCTTATTTGGCCGGCTTTCCGCTGGATATAGCATTTTCCGGCTATTTCATGGTTCTAGCGGTTATCATATTCTGGGTAGGCAAATCATGGATGCAACAGCCGTTGCGGTTTTTGTTTAAGCTCACAGGAACGCTGTTTATACAAACCACCATTATCATACATCTGGCCGATGCAGAAATGTTTGCTGCATGGGGCTCTAAGTTTAACAGGCAGGCAATGCAGTATCTCAGCAGTCCCAAAGAAGCCATGGCCTCAACTTCTGAGGCAAACTGGATTGGTATTGTGATCACATGGCTGATTGCTTCGGTGCTATTTCAATATTTCTTGGTAAAGTTGTCAGTTCATATCAAAAAAGACAGGCAGACCATGAAATTACACTTGCTCACTGCAGGCAGGTCTTTGGTGAGCATGGCCGCATTGGGCATTGTCATACGCGGGGGCGTTGGAAATGTTCCGATTAATCAAAGTGTGGCAATGTATTCATCAAAAACGGCTGCCAATATGGCAGCTGTGAACAGTGGCTGGAACTTCCTTTATTACGTTATCAATAAAAATGAGAAGATTGACCCTGAGCAATATCATTTTTACAAAAAAGAGAATGATGAAAAAATGCTGGGCTATTTTTTGAATGATAGCTTCACGGCTAAGCCCCTCAGCCACCTTGATCGCCCCAATGTTTGCATCATCATACTCGAGAGTTTTTCGGCTTATGCCTCTAAATACCTGACAGGCACCAATCATGCCATGCCTTTCCTCGACAGGTTGCAGGGCGAAGGGTTATCTTTCAAAAGGGCGTTTGCATCCGGCGATCGAACAGACAAAGGGCTAGCGGCTGTACTCGGTGGATGGCACGGTCAGCCGTGGCAGAGCATATTGCATGAACCTGATAAAGCCGCAAAACTGCCCTCACTGGCACAGTTGTTTAATCGGAAAGGATATCAAACAGCTTTCTTGTATGGTGGAGATCTGGGGTTTGCGAATATGAAGTCTTACCTCTATTCAGCAGGGTTTGGGCAGATTCAGGATCAGGCAAATTTTGAGCGTTCACAGCTAACATCCAAATGGGGTGCTCATGATGAATGGTCGTTTAAGAAATTGCTGACCATGAACGCGGAAGCGCGCCAACCCTTTTTTCACGTTCTACTTACCCTTAGCAGTCATGAACCCTACGATGTGCCGGGTGGGCCTTACTATCAGTCGCAATCACCTCAGGCGTCCCTGCTTAACAGCATCGCATATACCGATCGTTGCATTCAACAATTTATGAAGGAGGCCTCGGTTTCTCCATGGTTTGACAATACCTTGTTTGTTTTGGTAGCTGATCACGGAAGGGATTTGGGTTTTCCTGAAACGCAATTCGACCGATCAGGTCACTTTCATATACCGCTTTTCTTCTGGGGCAAAGCACTACATCCTGATTTAAAAGGTAAAATGTCAGTACACGTGGTTTCGCAAACGGCAATTGCTGAAACCCTTTCACAAGGTTTGGGGCTTGCATCTAAAAAAGTTTTTTCTAATTCAGGTAGTATTTTGTCAGTCAGCAGCAAACCCCTTGCCATGTATATTTTTAATAGCGGTTTTGGGGTGGTGCACGATTCTGCCGAGGTTGTTTTTCATAACCAGCAAGCACAGGCAACCTACAGAAAAGGCAAACCGAAATTTACCGATACATTATTGCATTTTGGGCAGGCATTCCAATATCAGCAGATTATTCGATACTTAAATCAATAAAAAATTTTCATTTTTCGGTAACATTTGGCAGGGATTTTGCGTCTTAATAATAATAGTAAAAAAATTAGCATCAATAAGCTATTTTTGAAATGAAAATGCCCCGGTTTGTAAGAATATCGCCAAAAGTAAAAGTAATTCTTGTGCTGTTGCTCTTGAATCTACTTGGTTTTTGGGCTGCTCAAACCTATTTTTCAAAACAGGAATCCCGCAATTCTGATAAGGAAATGGTAGAAGACGAACCGTCTTTTGGTTCCAATGTCGAAGAGCCAGGTGTATATCAGGATTGGGGAACGCGGTTCCTGTCTCACTTCCTGGGAAGATAAATCTGAACTTTGCAGTTTCTTAGAAATATTTTTTCTGCAACCTACCGGTTCATCAACCAGTCCAGACTTTACCATCTTTTTTTCTGGTCCCTGTATGCCTTCATTGTTGCCATATCCCTTCAACCGGGGCAGAATCTGAGGGAATGGTTGTTGTTTTCATCATTAATCCTGACTTTTCATGCTGCAGTTAGCTATGTAAATAATTATTACTTCGTTAACAAATACCTATACAGCAGGCAATATGTTACCTATGTCATTGTATTGATGCTGACCATTGCGGCATCTGCTTTTCCCATATCAGTAATCATACACAAGCTGGTGAACAACAGAGACCTGAAAAACATGGTTTGGTCCTGGAATTTTTTCATCCTCATTGCACTTTCAATTTTATTCAGTGTAGTGCTAAGTATGGTGCTGAAACTGGTGAAAAACTGGTATCAGGGAGAACAGGCCAGAAGACGACTTCAACAAATCAATACGGAAACTGAGCTTAAGTTTTTGAAATCACAAATCAATCCGCATTTTCTCTTTAACTGCCTGAATAATCTCTATGCACTTACACTCAAAAAGAGCGATCAGGCACCGGAGGTGGTGCTGAGATTAAGCAATATATTGCGATACGTGCTTTATGAAGCGGTTGACGGGCGGGTTCCACTGGCCAAAGAAGTTCAGTATCTTAAGGATTATATAGATTTAGAAAAAATAAGACTGGGAAACAGGGCGGTTATTGAGTTTGAGACCCAAGGCAATTTGAGCGATGCTCAAATAGAGCCCATGCTGTTTTTAACTTTCCTGGAGAATAGCATAAAACACGGTGCTTTTAATACATTGTCGGATGCATGGATTAAAATCAAATTAAATGCCATGGAATCAGAGATCATTTTTGAAATATCCAATTCAAAACCGGCAAGTACTGCAGAATATGCATCGGGGCAGGGGGGGATTGGACTCACTAACTTAAAAAAGCGACTGGATATCATTTATCCTGAAAAATATAGTTTGGATGTGAGGGATGAAGATTCAGAATATCATGTTAAACTTGCATTAAATACCTGATCATATGGCTGAAACTTTGCGTTGTATTTGCGTTGATGATGAACCCCTGGCATTGGAAGTAATGCAAACACTACTCGGGCAATATACAGGCCTGAAGGTGGAAAGAACATTTAATCATGCCATCGAGGCCATGGACTATCTCAAAACCAACAAGGTGAATGTGGTATTTAGTGATATCAATATGCCGGGAGTGGGTGGGATTGAATTTGCGCGAAGCATAATAGATAATGGTTGTGTGGTGGTATTTACTACTGCTCATCAGGAATATGCTGCCGAGGCATTTGAAATTGAGGCACTTGATTTCCTGCTAAAACCCATATCTCCGGATCGTCTGTCCAAAACCATTAAGCGAATAGAAGAGTATTTTGACCTAAGGTCCTCGGTGCAGAAAGAGAGTACTGAACTGTCAGAAGGTTCTGTTTTTGTGAAAAGTGACGGGAAGCTGCTTAAGGTTGCATTTACCGATATATGGATGGTGGAAGCTTTTGCAGATTATGTAAAAATATGGACATCAGACGACAAGCGTATTGTGACCCTGCAAACCATGAAAAACATGGAACAAGGCCTGCCCTCAGATCGTTTTATCAGGGTGCACCGCAGTTTTATTGTATCCATTGATAAAATTGTATCCGTTCACAGCAGTAGCATTAAGGTGGGTGGCAAGGAAATTCCGGTAGGGAAAAACTATCGTGATGGTTTGATGGAAATTGTACAGAGGTTAAATACCCTTAGAAGGTAGTGTTTATTGCCCGTGATAGGCACCAGATGCTCTGGAAAGGGCATTTGAGAAGGCATCAGTATCTATGTTGGTTGATATATGAGTATTAATCCATGCCACTAGTCCTTCGGTAGGGATATTGCCGGTAAGTTCATCTTTAGCAAATGGGCAACCCCCAAAGCCAAGTATAGCACTGTCAAACCTTCTGCATCCTGCGTTCCATGCGGATTCCACTTTTGCTTGCCAGGCATCCGGCCTTGCATGAAAATGCGCACCAAACACAACCGACGGATATTTGCGTGTCAGTTTTTCAAAAAGGTATTCTATATCATCGGTTTGTGCCTGACCTACAGTATCTGCCAAGCTGATTATATTTATTCCTTCGTGCACCATTCGGTCGGCCCATTCCAACACTTTTTCACGGTCATAAGGCTCGCCATACGGATTGCCAAAAGCCATGCTGATGTATGCAACCAGTTCCTTGCCGGCTATGGTAGCAATCTCTCTAATCTTGCGCATTCGGATAAATGAATCGGTGATGCTGCTGTTGGTATTGCGGCGCTGAAAAGTCTCATTCACACTGAATGGATAACCCAGGTAATCGACCATTGGATAAGCAATGGCCCTTGCAGCACCTCTTTCATTGGCCACAATCACCAGCAAACGGGTATCACCTTTAAAGGAACCAATCTGAGCAAGTACATCTGCCGTATCGGCCATCTGGGGAACCGCTGAAGGGTTTACAAAACTGCCGCAATCCAAGGTGTGAAAACCACATTGCAGCAACTTCTTTATATAGTCTACTTTTACTATTGTGGGAATAACAGTTTGTATGCCTTGCATGGCATCACGCGGACATTCTACTATTTGCAGGTCGGCAATCACAGGTTTTCCAGAATATAGCCGGTTATTTTTTTGTATAGATGCGCCCGGTCTGGGCCAACAACGTTGTGTTTATGACCAGGATAGAGGTAGAAGTCTATGTTTGTGTTCATTTTTTTAACGGCTTCCTGCAAATACATGTAGCTGTGCTGGGGTACCACTACATCATCATCCATGCCGTGAATGAGTAATAATTTGCCTTTCAGTTTATCAACGTATCCAAGCAGATTGGCTTTTTGGTAACCTTCAGGATTTTCAGAGGGTTTATCCATATAGCGCTCGGTGTACATGATTTCATAATACTTCCAGTCCATAACCGGACCGCCTGCCACACCCAGTTTGAATTTGCCGGGAGCTCTTGTCATCAGTGTCGTTGTCATAAATCCGCCAAAACTCCAACCATGAATTGCCATTCTGCCGGTATCGATAAACCCCCTTTTGATTAATTGATCAAGGGCAGCGAGTTGATCATTCATTTCAACAGTTCCCAGATTTCTGTGGGTGGCACTTTCAAATTCAAAACCCCGGTTTGAGCTGCCTCTGTTATCAACCGTGTAGACAATGGTGCCCTTTTGTGCCAAATATGCCATCCAGAGCGATCCGCCGCCCAGCCAACTTTCTGTTACCATTTGTGCATGGGGTCCGCCGTAAACATATACCAAAAGCGGATATTTTTTTTTCGGATCAAAATCGGGAGGAAGGAACAAGCGGCCATATAAAGCTGTTTTTCCACTGATTACAACAGGTTCCAGCCGCATTTCGCCTGTTTGATAACCAGATAATGGATTGGGTCCCTCAAAAACAGTGTTTATTAAGGTTCCATCCAGCTTGTGAACACTGTATCTTCTGGGTATCTGGGTCGAAGTATAAATGTCCATATAGATTCCGGCATGGACATTTAACAATAATTTATGGGTTCCTATACCTTTGGTTATTTTTAGGGGTTTCGGATTTCTGTCTCTGAATTTGTAAAAATAAACATGCCGTTGCAATGGACTTTCCTGAGTACTTTCGTAATAAAACCCCTGATAGTCTTTAGAAAACCCCAAGAAATCTGTTACGGCCCAGTCGCCTTTGGTGAGTTGGATTGGCCCGCGTTGATCATCCATCAGGTATATGTGGTTATAGCCTGATTTTTCACTCATCCACAGCCACTTGTTCCCCTCTTCAGGAATGAAAATGGGAGGATGTTCAGGTTCCACGTATTTTTCATTTTTCTCCTCATAAATTACTTTTTCCAGCTTTCCATCACTGGTTCTGTATTTGCGCAACTGCATGTGATTCTGCTCTCGGTTAACCCATGCCAGATATATAGATTGGCCGTCAGGCCCCCAGGCAATATTGGTTAGGTATTGATCGTAAGGTCCGTCTGTGTTCAGATAGATTATTTCTTCGGTAAGGCAGTTATATACCCCTACTTTTACGGAATGGCTGCTATCGCCGGCCATCGGATAGCGTATGTAGTTGTTTTTTGCAGGACCGTTTTCAATATTGGTGAGCGGATATTGGGTAACACGGGTTTCATCCATGCGGTAGAAAGCCAGTTTGTTTCCGTCATTGCTCCAGAAAAACCCCTTGTTGATACCAAATTCATTGCGATGTACTGATTGTCCGTAAACAATACCGTTGCCTCCATCTTCTGTAATTCTTCGCGGGCCGCTTGCTGTTACAATGGTAATGTTGTCCTTTTCAATCAAGGCCGTATTCAGCGTAGTCTCCGCAATTTCAATGGCTTCATAGTTTTCGGCAAATTTGCGCTTGGCAATAAGGGTTTTATCGGATACGTTATAAATAAATAGTTTTCCTTTGTTTACAAACCAGCATTCTTTTTCTGATTTCCAGGTAAGGGGCGGAATAGATTTTAAATCTCCTCCTTCAGCTGCTGTGATTGCCGACAGCATTTCTATGGTGAATAGGGTGTCACTGCTTAGCGTAGCCGGATCCGTTGAGAGCAGTGCTTTGCCTTTTATCTGCGTAAAGCGGTTGCTTTGAGGTATCCATTGAACCCCACGAAGTCCAGCAGGCGAAAATTTGGGATTAAAACAATCTTCGATGGTTAGTGTCTGCGATTGAGATTGAAGCTGGGCAGCGTGTAAACCAAAAGTTAGGGTCAAGAAAAACAGATTTCTCATGGGTGTCTTTGTACTTCGCAAATATGGATGCAAATTTGCGGCCTATTTTATTTTCATGCAAAATACAAAGAAATTAGTTGAGGAGGCCTGGGAAAATCGCAGTTTATTGCAAAAGCAGGATTATGTAGATGCCATTGATGAAGTCATTGAGCAGCTGGACAAAGGTGTTTTGAGGGTTGCAGAGCCGATGTCTGACGGCAGCTGGCAAAATAACGATTGGATAAAAAAGGCCGTAATTTTATATTTTCCAACCCGCAAAATGGAAACCTTGCATGCAGGCCCCATGGAATTTCATGATAAAATGAAATTAAAATCGGGTTTTGCAGATTTGGGTGTTAGGGTTGTACCCCATGCCATAGCGCGCTATGGTGCTTTTCTTGCTCCCGGTGTTATCATGATGCCATCTTATGTGAACATTGGTGCTTATGTTGATTCGGGTACCATGGTTGATACCTGGGCTACTGTGGGTAGCTGTGCCCAAATAGGTAAAAATGTGCACCTCAGTGGGGGCGTTGGAATTGGTGGTGTGCTAGAGCCCGTTCAGGCGGCACCGGTCATCATCGAAGACGATTGTTTTGTGGGTTCCAGGTGTATTGTGGTGGAAGGGGTAAGGGTAGGCCGGCAGGCCGTTCTGGGTGCCGGGCTCACTTTGACCATGAGTACGAAAATTATGGATGCTGAAAGCGGAAAAGAACTGCCACGCGGCTACATACCACCCCGCAGTGTGGTAATACCCGGCTCTATGAAGAAAACTTTTTCCGGCGGAGATTTTTATGTGCCCTGTGCCCTGATCATAGGTCAGAGAAAAGAAAGCACCGATACCAAAACCTCCTTAAATGATGCGCTTCGCGACTTCAATGTAGCCGTATAATGAAAATCGGTTTTGACGCAAAGCGGTATTTTAACAATCGCACCGGTCTGGGAAACTACAGCAGGAGCGTAGTTGATGCTTTGCTCGCATACGCCCCCGATCATCAATATGTTTTGTTCGCCCCGGGACAGGAGGGGAAAACGCTTCCTTCAGGACTCAGAGTTGCAGAAAGTCGAGGCAAAGGTTCCCTTTGGCGCATGCTGGGCATGAAAAATGATCTGATCAGGAATGCCATTCAGGTTTATCACGGACTCAGCAATGAAATCCCCGTGGGATTGGCGGGTTCAGGAATTAAAACCGTTGTTACCATCCATGATCTTATTTTCAGAAGGTATCCCAATTACTACAGGGCTGCAGATCGATTTATATATAATGTTAAAACAAATTACGCATGTCGATATGCGGATGTGATTGTAGCAGCCAGTCAGACTACGGCTGCAGATATCAAACGGTTTTGCAAAATAGATGAATCCAGGATGAGGGTTGTCTATCAGCCAGTAGACTATGTTTGGTATGAAAAACCCGAATTATCTGTGTTTGACATGCCCTACATACTTTATGTGAGTAGTTTCACACATCGAAAAAATCATGGAAGTTTAATTGAGGCATTTGCCAAAATACAGAAACAAAACGATATGCAGCTGGTA
>JBILTS010000090.1:0-9237 GCA_044371405.1 Bacteroidia bacterium | reverse complement strand
AATCCAGATTGGTAACGTCTCTGTAGTATCCATTGGTGATAAACAAATCTGAATTTCCATCATTGTCATAATCAGCAAACAGCGGACTCCAGCTCCAGTCTGTTCTGGCAACACCATTCAAATAAGCCAGGTCTGCAAAATGACCTTGAAAATTGGTTTGCAGGTTGTTGTGCATGTACTGATGGCCATATCCATTGCGCAGTGCGGTGGTGAAAAAGTCATACTTTTTGGGACCTACCAGCAGGCCAAATCGCCTGGGGTCTTCAGATAACATATCTACGGTAAATAAATCCATCCAGCCGTCTTTGTTATAGTCAGCTGCATCAGCACCCATGCTGTTGGTGCTGCTGTGTTTGAAATAGGTTTCGAATTGATTTTTAAAGGTTCCGTCGCCATTATTGATATAATAGTAATCAGGCACGTGATAATCATTGCAAACATAGAGGTCAGTATACCCATCCTTATTGAAGTCGGAAGCTGTAACACTCAGGCAATAGCCCATGGCATCTACACCTGCATCCATACTTACGTCTGTAAATTTCTTCCCCTCATTTCTGTACAGATATTGCTGGTTTATCTCATCACGGTGCAGGGAAGGAGTGAATTTTGTTGCAATATCGGCAAAGAAGCGATCGGCGTGGTTCCCGAGATACATGTCGAGGTCGCCATCGTTATCCATATCGAAAAATGTAGCACATGTGGCATTGCCGGGGTTGTCAACTCCCCATTCTGCGGCCTTTTCGGTAAAGGTGAGGTTGCCATTATTGATGAATAACAGATTTCTCTTTCGGTCTTTGTTTTTTTCGGGGCCGCTTCTACAGATATATATATCAAGATAGCCATCATTGTTAACATCTGCCATGGTAATGCCGCTCATCCAATGTGCAGTTTTTAGCCCAGATTTTTCAGTAATATCCTCAAATGTAAAGTCCCCCTTGTTTAAATAAAGTACGGCCGGTTTTTCATTACCGGTGAATACCAGCTCCGGCAGACCATCATTGTTCAAATCACCTGCCGCTACTCCATTTCCATTAAATAAATAATGATAGGTAAACTGATTTAATGTATCGTTTTCAGGTACTGTGTTTATGAAGGTAATGCCTGTTTCCTCCGGATTTGTGAGTTCAAAAAGGATTTGCTCATCTCCTGAATTTCCACCACAGGAAGCAAGGGAAGCTATTATACTCAGCCCCCAAAGACTTCGGAAATAAAACTTGAAAGTGTGCATACTGCAAACTTACTACAATTAGACTGATTGTAGTTTTTGGCCACAACTAATTTTACATATCTTCTACAGGGTGTTTAGTCGCCCTAAGCATGTGTTTTTTGCCCGGAGGTCCTTGAATTCGACTTACTGTAAAACCGGCATCAAACAGGGATCTTTTAACATTACCAGCACTGCTGTATGTAACAAATACTCCACCTGGTCTTAGCATGGTATGAATTTTCTTGAATATGTCAGCGGTCCAGAGTTCTGGCTGAACTGAAGGTGCAAACGCGTCAAAATAGACGATGTCGAAATAACTAGAGGTGTGAAATGACATTAGGTCTGTATTCACTTTTTGAATCATGAATAAGTGATCCAATGTTATGTCTTTGTTCCATTCGGCAAGATGCAGTGTCACCCACCGGTCAGACCAAGCTTTTGATGAAACGATAAAATCTGGAACAGGAAGGTTGCAGCCCTCAATGGGCCTGTTTTCGATGGTTTGGTAATAAATTGATTTATTATTCAAATGGGCAAACTGCCAGGTTAGTATTGCATTTAGACCTGAACCAAACCCCATCTCCAGCACATCAATGTGTTCTTTATTCAATGTTGACAGGCCCTGCTGAATATAAACATATTCACTTTCAGTTTTGGCGCCATTGATGGAATGGTAATTTTCATTCAAATCGGGATTGCGGAAAGTGTAACTGCCATCCTTTGTTTTTATGAAAATTAGTGGGGTTGAATCAACGGCGTTTTTCATCCACTTTCAAAAACAGGAACAATAACAGCGTAAAGGCCCAAAGACTGCTGCCACCAAAACTGATAAACGGAAGTGGGATGCCTATAATAGGCACAATACCTATGGTCATGCCAATATTAACAGCCACATGGAAAAATAAAATACAAACAACACTATATCCTAAAACACGGCCAAAAGCTGTTGATTGTCTTTCTGCCAGATTGATCAACCTGAATAATAATCCGAAATATAAGCCGAAGAATACCAAAACACCGATAAAGCCCCATTCTTCACCTATGGTGCAAAAGATAAAGTCGGTATGTTGTTCGGGAACAAACCCCATTTTGGTCTGGGTACCTTTCAGAAAACCCCTGCCTGTTATTTGTCCGGCCCCAATGGCTATGCGGGATTGCTCTAGGTTATAGCCCATGTTGCGCGTATCTTGTTTTAAATTTAAAACAAGCTCAATACGGTCACGCTGATAACCTTTTAAAATTTTGGTATATGCAAAACCAACAGCGACGCTGAATGCCGCACTAACAACAGTAACAAAAAGGGTAGCAATTATCAGTTGTCTGTTTTTTCTTCCATAATATATAATGATGGTTGCAAGGAAAATTAAAATTCCCATTGTCCACAAATGACTGATTCCTGTGGCCTCCATCACAATACGGGCAATGGCAATAATGATCATCCACAGCGCACTTAGTAAAATCCAGCCGGGTAATCCTTCACGGTATAAAACCAGAAAAAAACACAAAAAAACAAGCGCACTGCCTGTATCATTTTGAGCCAGAATAAGTGCCATTGGCGTGAAAAAAAGCCCCAGTGTGATCAATACATTACGTGTACCTTTAAATCGGATTCCGTAGGTTCCCAGGTATTTGGCTATGGCCAATGCAGTTGCAACTTTTGCAAATTCGCTGGGTTGAATTCCAAAGCCCCCAAAACCAAACCAACTTTTTGCCCCTGATACTTCCTTACCTAAAAATAGTACGGCTACATTCAGTAAAATCGCAAATCCATAAAAACCGTAAGCGAAATAATCAATGATGGCCACATTGGCAAAAGCAATGGTAAGTATTATGATAACGGCCCCCCCAATCCAAATCATTTGTTTTCCGGCTAATGATGAAAATGAAAACTGAAATATTTGATTTACCTCAGCGGTAGCAGAATAAACACTAATAAGACCTATTAATACCAATAGTGTGTATAGCCATACGGATATGGTATCTAAAACGGGACTTTCTTCTCTATTGCCGTATATTCTGCTCACTTATCAATAAATGGTGGAGGTTCTTATTCGTTCCAGCATGTCGGGGCGTTGAGGTTCTTTACCTCGGTTTAAATAATTTTCGATCATTAAATTGGCGATTGGGGCTGCCCATGTTGCTCCATAGCCACCGTTTTCTACAATAACAGCAATGGCAATTTTCGGTTTTTCTCTGGGTGCAAATGCTATGTACAAGGAATGGTCTTGACCGTGCGGGTTCTGGGCCGTACCTGTTTTCGAACAAATTACAATATCATTAATCCCGGTTCCAAAAGCTGTTCCGCCCGGTTTGGTCACCATTTCCATTCCATCAATAATCCAGTCATAATAAAGTTCACCGACCGTTGTATAGTGTTTTCTTTTAAAATCATCAGGCAGATATTTACTAACCCCAATTCCTTTCACAAGATGTGGGGTTATAAACCATCCTTTATTGGCAATTATTGCAGCACAATTAGCCATTTGCATAGGTGTTAGCAGTATTTCTCCCTGTCCGATGGCCAGGGAGATAATCATGCTGCTTTTCCAGTTTTTGCCGTGCCTTCTGTCCAATTGTTTGATGCTGGGTACATTACCTTTATTTTCTCCGGGCAAGTCCACGCCCAGCTTACTGCCTAGCCCAAAACTACGAAGATGTTTTTCTAAAACAGCATATCCTGCTTTCACATTTGGATACCGAGGGTTGTCAATGATATCCCTAAATACCTGGCAATAATATGCATTGCAGGAAATGCCAATACTTCCTTTCAAATCAGTAGGAGCGGCATGTGGGTGGCATCCGACAGTCAGACTCCCCAGATGATAGCCACCACTGCATCCATGTAGCGTAGATTGTTTTAATATCCCTTCCTGACAACCGATGAGCGCCATAACTGTTTTAAAGGTCGATCCAGGGGGATAAACACCTTTAATAGCCCTGTTGTATAATGGTTTTTTAGGATCAATTAGCAATTGTCGGAATGAACGTGCACGGGCTTCACCAACCAATAAATTTGGGTCATAGTCTGGTTTGTTTATCAAAGCAAGAATCTCACCCGAGGATGGCTCTATGGCAACTACACTTCCTCTTTTGTTTGCCAGCAGACTTTCGCCAAACTCCTGTAAATCAAAATCTATGCTACTGTAAAAATCAGGTCCTGCCTGTGCCGGTGAATTAAATTCGTTGTCTTTGGCTTCACCGCGCTCAGTATATGTTCTGTCTTGCCATACTGTTTTTACACCTTTAACCCCCCTTATATATGACTCATAAGTATTTTCTATCCCTGTAATTCCAACAAGATCACCGGGCCGGTAGTATGGGTCTTTTCCAAGCAGTTTTTTACTCGCCTCGCCAAGATAACCGAGCATGTGCGCACCCCCTTTAACAGCGTAGAGGCGGTCTGTTTTAGGTTCCACAGAAAAACCAGGAAATCTGTAAAGATTTTCCTGAATGGCGCTATATTGGTCTTTGGTTAAATTACTCATAAAAACCGCAGAACCATTAAATACATTATTTTTCTGTCGTTTTTTAGAGTTTTCACGGGCAATACTCATGTATTTATGGTATTCTTCACCTGTGATTTTCATAATATCACAGAATGCAGCCGTATCGATGAATTTTGCTTTAGCAGGAAAAACAATCAGGTCATAAATAGCAATGTTGTGTACCAACAGCTTCCCGTTTCTGTCATAAATAATGCTCCGGTCCGGATATATTGGAATTTTATTCAGAGCATTATTAATAGCTTTTTGTTCGTAATTATTGTCTAAAACCTGAAGACGAAAAATCTGTATGAGATAGACAAGTGCAATCAGGCTAAACAAACCTATGTATACGAATTTTCGATTGCGGTGCAGATCCATGTTACCGGATATTGGCAATAACTTTATACAATAACATTAGCAAAAATGTGCTGATGCTGCTGAGAAAAGAAACCAGTATAACATTAAAAAAAGAACCAAAGTTGAAATAATCCAACGTGAAATATACCCAATGATGAATGAAAGTGAGTGAAAGTACATACAGCGCGAAATACCTGTAATTCTTATAATCTGGCGTAACGTAGTTAAAACCCTGTAGCTGAATAGCATCGGTATCCAAAATCTTGGTGTCTGTAAAAATCCTGCAGAAAGCGAGTGAAGTGCATGCAGCAGCATGTAAACCACCGCTGTTGCAAAGTGCATCCAGAAATAGTCCAGTAAAAAATGCTGCAAATAACACCAGGAAACGATTATAGGAAAAAGGCAGCAGAAAGATAAAAAGAATGTAGGGCATTGGTTTTATCCAAGGACCGAAGTTTATTTCCTGTATGAGAAAGAATTGCAGTAAAACAAGCAGCACTGCAGAAATAAGATATCTTAAAAGATCAATTGCCACGGGTTGCCCTCCTGTTTAACGTATCAATTTGAGATGAATGAAGATAATTGACAACATACACATGGCTAAGTTTACGGAAATCGGTAGACAGCTTTACGTCAATATCATAAAAGCTGCTCCCGCCTGTCTTAACTACCTTCTCTATTTTGCCAATCGGAATTCCAGTGGGGAATTTCACCGAATAATTGCTGGTTACTACATCCATTCCGGGACTGATCTTTTCAAATCGACTTACACCATTTAACTGAATAATGGTAGGATCTTTTCCATTCCAACTTACTGATCCGTCTCTGAAATTTGTCTGTGGAATCATGGGTGTAGCTTTAAATTGAGAATTGATTGCAGACAGCACCAGCGCATAATCATCAGAAACATCAATTACTATTCCCGCAATTCCTGAAGGGCTTAATACAGCCATATCCTTCTTTATACCGTGCTTTGCGCCCTTGTCGATGGTAATAAAATTGTTTTGTAAGTGTGTAGTAAACTGAATTACACTTGCGGTGAGATAGGTGTATTTTTTTCGGCCTGATGAATCTCTGACCATGATCTCAGCAGAATCGTCTATTTTCTGATTCTCGAGCAAGGCCTCTCTGAGTTTACGATTTTCTTCAGCCAGTGATTTATTTACGTGAGCGAGTTTAAAATAGTCTGTAATGGCAGTTTTTGATCTTGATAAAGAGTTGATGGCTGAACTACTGGTGTTGAAATAATAGCTCTGTTGATAAATATTGAAGCGAATAACCTGACCAATGCTGAAAATCATTAATAGCAGATACACTATCACAAAAAGGTTTTTCCGTATGAGTCTGATCAGAAAAACCATTTTTCAACACTTAGGCAGTCATCAGAAACTTGAATTTACCAATGTTTCTTAGTGCAATTCCTGTACCACGCACAACAGCTCTCAGCGGGTCTTCGGCAATAGAGACGCGCAGTTTTGTTTTTGCACTTACTCTTTTATCAAGTCCCCTTAATAAGGCACCACCACCGGTAAGCCAAATTCCATTTGTTAGAATGTCGGCACTTAGCTCTGGTGGTGACTGTTCAAGCGCCCTTAGTATTGCCTCTTCAATTTTCATGATACTCTTGTCTAGGGATCTTGCTATCTCAGAGTAACTTACCATGATTTGTTTTGGAATTCCTGTCATCAGGTCTCTTCCGAACACAGGATAATCTTCGGGCGGATTATCCAATTCCTGAAGGGCACTGCCAATATGAATTTTGATTTTTTCTGCCGTTCTCTCACCTATAAGCAGGTTGTGTTCGCGGCGCATGTATTCCACGATATCCAGGTTAAATTCATCACCGGCTACCCTAATGCTTTCATCACAAACAATACCGCCCAGGGCTATAATGGCAATTTCAGTGGTACCACCGCCAATATCAATAATCATATTACCCTGAGGTTGAACAACGTCTATTCCAATACCAACAGCAGCAGCCATGGGTTCGTGAATCAAGTATACTTCCTTCGCACCACTGCGCTCTGCACTGTCTTTTACAGCTCTCTTTTCAACTTCAGTAATGCCCGATGGGATACAAATAACCATTTTCAGCTGAGGTGAAATCCATTTCTGCTTTTGGTTAATCATTTTTATCATCCCCCTGATCATATGCTCTGCAGCCTGAAAATCTGCAATAACGCCATCCTTGAGTGGTCTGATGGTTTTGATGCCCTCGTTTTCTTTACCAAACATCTGCATCGCCTCTTTACCAATGGCAATAACGTTGCCGGTGGCCTTTTCCATCGCGATGATGGAGGGTTCGTCAACCACAACTTTATCCTTGTGAATAATCAGCGTGTTGGCCGTTCCCAGATCAATAGCAAGTTCCTGAGTAAGAAAACTGAATAAGCCCATTTTTGCGTTTTATATCAGTCTGCAAAATAAACATAAAAGTTGCTATTTTCTTTGTTTGTGCAATAAAAAAAATACTGACTTTCATAGCGGCAGGTTGATCCTAGAAATCCAACCCAAGACTGATATATTGCATGGGCTTATTCCATCGCCCTTCCTGCCATCCCCGTGCCCGGTCATATTTTACAAGATAACCCAGTACTCGGGTTCTTAAGCCGTATCCCAATCCCACTATCCATGGATTTCTTGTTGATGTTATGCTCATGCTGTAGTTGGGGGTGTTCAGATAAACCGTATTGTATGGATTGGCAATATCTGCAGGGGATTTTCCGGTAAATGCGCATCCTGCATCTGCAAATGCGGTAAGTGTTAAATGTTTTAAAAACTCTGAATTAAGTGGTCTGCGATAAATCATTTTCATAACCGGCCATCGCAGTTCTGTGTTGCTTAGCATGTAACTGTGTCCCATGCGAGCGTTTCTGTAAAATCCACGCATGTTACAAACCCATGTCTGAAAACTTACCTGCTCAGGATTTAACAAAACAGTATTTTCCGGAATCTGCGATCTTGAAGTCCAGTTTTCCACACCTCCTAAATAATAACCTACTTTATTTCTGCCCAGATTATACGCTGCAGAAAGCCGCTGAGCCAGCAATAAACTGCCCCATACAGGAATGTAAAAACGCATATCAGATTCTGCCCAGCACAATTGATTTTTATTTTGTGGGCTGAGCATGTATTGCAAGCCCAGTTTGATTCTGCTGCCCTCGATATGATTAAGCCCGTTGCTGATGCTGTTATCAAATAAAATCTCAAGTCTGTTTGTCCAATAGCGATTGGTTTTGTCCTCTATCTGCGCACTCAGAACTTCAGTAATTTTTGTAATGATTTCATCTTGCCTAAATCCAGTGGTAAACGAATACCGCAATCGCTCATCTGCTGGAAGCATAATCTTGTAATCTAAAAGTTGTGTTCCATATTGCTGGAACAAATTTGGGTCCGCATCAAATTTTCTGTTTCGCCTGAAATAGGTGAACTCATGATCAAACCTACCCGCATAATAACCAAATTTGAAATGAAAATCCGTGAAGGTGAGATCTATGGTGCTTCTTGCGCCAGCTTCCATATTTATATTTCTCTGCAAATCAGACAATGAGATTTTAAGATAGGGCATCAGCCAAGGATTTCTCATCACATTCATGGGTATGGCATTGTCGTATAAATAAGTGCCAAGATTCTTGTTGTCAATTTGTGTAACAATATAATCCGGTAAAACAGGATTTAAATTGTTTTTTTCCGAGAGTGTTTTTCTGTAATTTTCCTTTCCTGTTGAGACTTCCGGGTAATTTAAGATTGGAAAACCAGTCTGATAAATATAGCCGGATCGAAAGGTGTCAGAAGCAGCATTCTCGACAATGCTATCTGCATTTTTGTCACTAAACAATATTGTATTAGAGCCAGTGTTGGTGAGATAGCCATCCCTCCACTTTACTAAATAACTTAACTGAGTAGTAGCAGTGGTTTCACGCTCTGGATTTTCGTTCACGCTTCCGGTATAAATGGTGTATTTACCATTGATTTTTACCAGCTCAGCAAAAGTACTTCGGTCGCCGGAAATGGTTTGTCCGGATATCGACCTGGCATAATTGGTTAGTGCCAGTGGCACAGATTTTTGGAAAATGCTGATAAACCAGGCATTTTGGATACCACTTTTGTCGCACAAAAAGCCCAGCATGCTGTCATTGAGCATAATGGGAGATTTTATGCTGTTGGGAGCTTCAAATGCTGTTAAAT
>JBILTS010000197.1:0-2727 GCA_044371405.1 Bacteroidia bacterium | reverse complement strand
TGAAAACCGAGGCATTTTGGCTTCTGCAATCAAAACCGGACAAAGACTGGATATTCTATCAACACCAATCACAGCAGGCAGGGCGGACACCTTGCGGCAGCTCATGCGCAATTACGAAAACGCCCATAGAATCAGGGAGGTGCACTGGCACTTTTTTGAACCGGGGAGTTTGGTGTCTTTACTGGAAAACCAGACCTGGAAGCACGGCAGCAGGAGCAGTTGTCTGTATCAAAACGGAAAGCCGTTGGCAAATCTTTTGTGGTTGCCCGATACTTCGGCGTTGATGGCAACACAGAACCTGTCGCGTCAATCCTACCGCCGTTTTTTGGAGGGCAAAAAAGTGAATTTGCTGAAAAACAATTTTATGATTTTGCCCAATGATTAAGACCGGTGTCGTATTCAGAAGTGGTTAATTACCTTTGTGCTGTGGAACTGGTTATAACCGAAATCAAAAACCGCGTGGGGTATGTGGTGCTGAACCGCCCCGAAAAGCGCAATGCACTGAGTCCGCAGCTGGTGGGCGAACTTACCGCTGCCATTCAGCATTTGTTGCATGATGATGCCGTTAAAGTGATTGTGCTGAAATCGGCAGACAAGCCCTTTTGTGCGGGTGCCGATCTGGCCTATTTGCAGGAACTCAGGCATTTCAGCCGCGAGGAGAACCTGGCGGATTCCCGCCGCCTGCGCGATTTGTTTGATTTGATTCACCGCGTTAACAAGGTGTTTATTTCACAGGTTGAAGGTCCGGCACTGGCGGGTGGCTGCGGTCTTGCCACACTCTGCGATTTTTGTTATGCCACACCCGAAGCTACGTTTGGCTACACCGAAAGCAAGATAGGGTTTGTGCCGGCGCTGGTGGCGGTGTATTTGCAGTATAGAATTGCCGGTCACCACATGCGCGAACTGCTGCTTACCGGGAAAGTGATTGCCGCTGAGGAAGCGCTTGCGCTGGGTTTGGTGAACAAAGTAGTTACCGACGACCATATTGCACAAGAGGTTTCGGCATTTGCCGAACAGCTTTGCGATACCACTTCAGGCGGCTCGGTAAGCTATATCAAGCAGTTACTGCGTAAAATACCCGGAATGCCCATGGATGAAGCGCTGGAATATGCCGCCTCGCTCAATGCGGAGGCCCGTGGCAGCGCCGATTGTATCAAAGGCATAGATTCCTTTCTGAACAAGGAGAAAATCAAATGGTGAGCCTGATAGATACGCATTGCCATGTGTATTTGAAGCATTTCGATGCGGATCTGGAAGAGGTGATACAGTCGGCGAAAAGGCAGGGTGTGCAGCAGATTTTAATGCCCAATGTGGATGAAGAAACGGTAGACCGTTTGCACCACCTGGCCGATACCTATCCGGGCTATTGCATTCCCATGATGGGTTTGCACCCCTGCGATGTGGAAGAAGACTGGGAGGAAGAACTGGTCCGGTTGCTGGCATGGTTTGACAAGAGAAAATACATAGCAGTAGGTGAAATCGGCCTGGATTTATACTGGGACAAAACCACGCTGGACCGACAGGTGCTGGCGCTGAAGCGGCAGATAGAATTTGCCATAGAACGTGATTTGCCTGTGGTACTTCACACCCGCGACAGCACGGATAAAACATTGGATGTGCTGGCAGAATACAAAGGAACCAACCTTCGCGGAGTATTGCACTGCTTTAGTGGAAGCATGGAGCAGGCCACACGTGCCATCAAACTGAACATGATGCTGGGAATTGGCGGTGTTTTAACCTTTAAAAATGCGGGCATTGCGGAGGTGGTAAAACACATTGGGTTAGAGCATATTATTTTGGAAACCGATGCGCCGTATTTGCCGCCAGTGCCACACAGGGGCAAACGCAACGAGCCGGGCTATGTTTACCATGTGGCCGCTTTCCTCGCAGAACTGAGAGGGCAGGGGCTGGCGGAGATTGGCAGGGTAACGACGGAGAATGCGAAGCGGTTGTTTGGGTTGGATTTGGTTTAATAATCTAATTGTTTAATAGTTTATTGGTTGGTTCGCGGTTCCCGTCCTGAAAAAGGCTGATGGTAATTTAATTTTCCATTGGCAGGTCTTTGCATAGCGAGACCGACCATGATGCCTCTGGTCTGCCGATATAACCATTTCAATCAAATAATGGTTGGTCTCACTTCACTGCGTTGCGCAAAGAGCAACCGGGGGAAATTCAATTTGATGTGGCTGGTTGGTACAAATGTGTTAATTTTGCAGACCCAGGGAGAGGTGTCCGAGTGGTTGAAGGAGCACGCCTGGAAAGTGTGTATAGGTCAAAAGCCTATCGCGGGTTCGAATCCCGCCCTCTCCGCCAAACCCAAAAGCCCTGAATTCGGGGCTTTTTTCATATCCGGCAGTCTGAGCGCAGCTCAAGCGAACGGATATGAAAAAAGATCCGGGCGACGCAGGAGCCGGGGCTTTTGTGTTTGAAGCCACCCCCTTTGGGATCACGAGTGAGAGCAGCGAACGAGTAATCCTGCCTTTTAGTTAAAAGTTAGAAGTGCAGAGTCAGAAGTTTGGTCACGGTTGTCATGCGTTCGACTGGCTCAGCATGACAAGCCGCGCACAAGCGGCTGTGCTTTTGTATGACTTTGTAGCCACCCCTCCGGGATCACGAGTCTCGGCACAGCCGAGACGAGTAATCCATAAGGCAGTCTGAGCGGAGCTCAAGCGAAAAGGTGCGAAAAAAGATCCGGGCGACGCAGGAGCCGGGGCTTTTGTGTTTGAA
>JBILTS010000196.1:0-2730 GCA_044371405.1 Bacteroidia bacterium | reverse complement strand
TATATTCACCACGAAAAATATGGTATTTTTATAGGTCTGCCCTTTGGAATCAGTATGGATTCACTGGTGAACATCACTCCTTCCTTACCTTTGATGACAAGAGAAAGCGAACAACTTGATACATCGACCATGGCATACCGCAGGTATTCAAATCGACAAGGATTACAACTACATACACTGGCATACACAATTAACAATAGCAAACTATTTATTATTGCTAGAACGTATGATAAAGAAATTCCGGACAGCATACTATCTCAAAAATCACTAATAAATAGAATTCAAAAAGTTAAAAATCCCTGATGACCAAGAAATTAACAATAATCTATTCAATCATTATTTCCATTTGGATTTCAGGTTGCATGCTGATAAAACCTGTCGTGGCTGTAAAATCACGAAAGAGTATGTACGTAACATACTTTCTGGGCAGTGCAGGTATACAGTATTTTATTAAACCCATAGCTTTACGGGGCAGTAGCAGCAGTATTTTTGAAACTGATTTCACTTTTAAATATTTAAAGAATGTGAAGGATTCAGCGGTGATTAATTTTTCTATTCAGCACAAAAAAAACATATATAAAAATATTGACACCGTTTATTTTAAAAACAGTAAAATTGCTATTAAAATCACAAATAGCAAATTGTTATATAACGAAAAACCAAGCAAATATTATACCTCAAGATTTAGTGCTAAATTAACCCAAAAGAATCTTAAAATGCTGTTCTCAAGCAATGACTGGGAGGTAAGATTGGATAATATAACTTTCAAGCCCACGGGCAGAACCCGAAAAAATATTGAGTATTTAAATAGCCATGTTTTCTATTTATTGGATTGATATTCCCAGGCACTAATCAATTTTAATGAATGTTACTTAATTACCGGATTTATGGAGAAACGGGCCAGCCATTGTACATCCTGCACGGTATTTTCGGTATGCTGGACAACTGGCACCATGCTGCAGGTGTATTGAGCAAAGACTTTCGGATTGTAACTTTTGATGCACGCAACCACGGCCGAAGTTTTCATGATGAAAATGCCGGTTTTGAAGCCATGTGTGAAGATTTGCGTAATTTGATGATACACCTGGGGGATGAAAGTGCATACATCATAGGGCACAGTATGGGAGGCAAAACTGCCATGCTGTTTGCGGAGCGCTATCCCGAAATGGTTTCGGGCCTTGTGGTGGTTGACATTGCTCCAAAGCCATACCCCGCAGGGCACGGAGAATTTTTCAAGGCATTTCGTGCCATTGATTTTACCTGTGTTCAAAGCCGTAAAGAAGCAGAAACCTTGTTCGAACCATACGCCCCGGAAGCATCTGTGAGGCAGTTTTTACTGAAGAATCTGGAACCCAAACCGGGCGGTGGTTATCAGCTAAAAATCAATGTGGATGCGCTGGAAAAATATTACCCTGAAATCATCGGAGATCTCCACCTGTCGAGGGGTTATGCAGGCCCTTCCCTATTTATACGGGGCGAAAAAAGCGGTTATATCAAAGATACGGACATGCCCCACATATTGAATTTTTTCCCAAATGCGTCACTGATAACCATGGCTGGTGCGGGCCATTGGGTGCATGCCGATAATCCTGCAGATTTTACCAAGGCAATTTCTGACTTCATTATTGCACATTCGCAGGCATAAATCATGTAGATTCGCAGGAAGAATGCGGCTGTTATTTTTCATATCCTTTATTGTTCTTGGCTCAATGCTAAAAGCCCAGCCAGTGCAGGGGCCGGCACCTGCCCCCCAGTCACCGGGCAGCGGATCATTTCTGCTATTGCGTGTGGGTGGCGGATTTTATCTTACCGGCGCTGACCTGGCCAAGGGATTTCCTCAATTTGCCAGTATGCCAGCCGGGCTGTACTATAAATCGGGCAGCAATCTTACCGTAGGTGTCAATTACATGCCTTTCTGGGGTAGCCGGGTCAATTACTCCAATCTTTTTGGAAATATGCCGGGGCCCAGTGGTGAAATTCTGGACCAGAATGGCTTCCCAACCGTTATACGTTATTACATGCGGGGATATTCAACCACGGTAACCATGGGCAAACTGTTGGGCGGTAAACGCAACGGGGCCGGACAATTTGAAATTGCCATGGGAGCCGGATTCATGCAGCACTATGTAAAAATGCGGTTTGATGCAGGCAGAACCCCACAACTGGAAGGTGAATATGCCAAAGGATACGACCGACTCACCAATGGATTGCAGCTGGTGCAGCATTTTCGCTGGCACTACCTTAACCCTGAAACCATCAGTCTGTTTGCAGGCATCGATGTTTCGCAGGGTTTCACCAAAAACCGCAGAAGCTGGAATTATGCCGACGGAGGCCCCGATAACAGCCGACATTTAGATATTTACTCCGGTATTTCCGCGGGCATCATCATACCTTTAAGTTTAAAGGCGAGGGTACAGGATAATCCCAAGTATTTTGAATAATGATATATCCGGTATTAATTTTCATGTACTTGCTGGGACTTTTGCTGGCGGCACCGTTTCACCCCAAAGCACGGAAAATGCTAAAAGGCAGGTGGCACTGGCGAAAAAAAATGCGCAGGGCGCTGCCTAAGAAAACCGGCAAACGCATTTGGTTTCACTGTGCTTCCCTTGGTGAATTCGAGATGATTAGGCCCTTGCTGGATGCACTGAAAACAGAACAGCCGGAAACCAGTATTGTCATATCCTTTTTTTCACCTTCGGGCTATGAACAACGCAAAGATTATCCCTG
>JBILTS010000195.1:0-2732 GCA_044371405.1 Bacteroidia bacterium | reverse complement strand
CCGCTGCTGTTTTTACCCGCAAACGGAGTCAGCGATGACACACCAAGGTTCATGCTGGGTAATTCAAGGCGAAAATCTCTATTGGCAGTGTTCTGAGAATGTCGGGCCGCTGCCGTAAAATTAACTTTGTTTTGAAAGAATGTTTTCCCAAAATTGATGGAGCTCTGAAATTGCTGATTGCTGATTGAATTAATGTCTCTGGAATTCAGTCTATTGAAATTGCCTGTTTGTACATTGATATCTCCATTCAGTGAAATCCCCGGAATATATTTCGGATCAAACGCAAAGTTACCCCTGATGCTCAAATCCAGATTCTTTTTGAATTCCGGGCTCGTTCGTTCCGCACCGTTCCCAAACCAGCTGGCTCCTAATCCCAGGTTACTCCTGTATTTGTAGCGTTTCACCAGATTTGAAGTTATACCAAGTCTGAGATCCCCGTTCAGGTAGGCATCTGTATTCAGGGTTAGATCGGCGTGTTCTCCCAATCCCAGGTAATATCCGAAGTTCTGTAAATAAAAACTCTTATTGAATTGATTGTAACCGTAGCCGGGAAACAAAATGCCGTTTCGCTGGCCTTTTTTTAACGGAGCAATTCCGAATGGCACGGCAAGGGGAGTGGGAACGTCTTCTACAATTAGATTGGCAGCTCCAAATAGGGCTTTGTTGTTGGGAATAACCTTGATGCGGCTGGCATTGAAATAAAAATGAGGATGGTCTTCATTGCAGGTGGTTATTTTACCGCTTTGCCCCACAAAACTTCCATCTTCCTGCTTCAGCACTTTATTCAATTGAATAACTGCTTCATCCTGGGTGAGCCGCAGCCCATATACCCTGCCTTTTTTTGATTGACTGTTATACCTTATACTGTCTGCTTTGTAAAGGTCTGAGCCATCTTTGAGTACAGGTAAATTGCTGTATTTTCCGGTGCTGTCAGGACCACCGGTTGCAAAAATTTCCTTCTTATTGAGATCAATTTCAATGTAATGTGCTGCTAAGTTCATTTCACCATATTCAATGGTAGCGTTTTTATACAGGTAAACCCTGTTGCGCTTCAGGTTGAACCAAATTGAGTCCGCGGACTTGTACACAATGGGTTTGTCAAGATCGCTTTTAGGGCTTTCTATGCTTTTTTTCAAAGTGTCGGCAGGATTTGACACTTGTGCAAAAAGCTTGCTGCTATTGAAGCAGAGCGTAATGATGAGCAATGTCAGGCAAACCTTCCACATTCGGAGTTTAAAAAGATTTGACTTGCCATGATGCAGCATAAGATGGATACCGCGAAATTCGTCAAAAACTTTGCCAATCCTTGAATATTTCCATGAATGTTTTAAAATATTGGCAAGGTTTATGAAGTTATGAAGATAATTTTACCCATGAAACGCTTTGTTTTTACTTTATTGCTGGTTTTATTGATTATTACGCTGCCATCAGGAAAGCATGTTAATTATGTTCCGGGCAAACAAGTAAAAACAATTGTAATTGATCCAGGTCACGGAGGTTTGGATCCCGGATGCAATGGTGCAAACGAGATATGGGAGAAGGCGGTAACCCTGGCAGTTTCCCTCAAGCTTGGTAAACTGATTGAAGATAGTCTTCATGATGTTCAGGTGGTTTACACCAGAAAAACAGACCGCTTTGTTGAACTATGGGAACGGCCCAATATGGCGAATAAAATTAAGGCAGATTTGTTCATTTCCATTCATTGCAACAGCAATGTAAACACAACTGCGGCCGGGTCTGAAACTTATTTTATGGGATTGCATAAAAGCCAGGGCAATCTTGATGTTGCCAAAAGGGAAAACGCCGCCATAAAATTTGAGTCAAATTATAAAACCAATGAGCGTTATGGTGGTTTCGATCCCAATTCGCCCGAAGGTCATATCATTTTTTCGCTCGTTCAAAATGCGTTTTTGCAGCAAAGTCTAAAGTTTAGTACGCTGGTGGAATCCCATACCCATAAAATTTCCAAAATAAAGAGCAGGGGGGTGAAACAAGCCGGATTTTTGGTGCTCTGGCAAACAGCCATGCCTTCTGTGCTCGTAGAAATTGGGTTTTTGACCAATGCTTCGGACAGGAGTTTTCTAAAAACAGAGGAGGGGCAAAAAACAACCGCGCGGGGGATTTTTAAGGCAATCCGTCAGTATAAAAAAGAACTGGAAAAAGCATTGCCTGCTAAAAGCCAGGATGATTCAGCTCCGGTATATCGTGACAGCGGTGATATGCACCGTTAATGAATTAGTCTTATCTTTGAACATCGAATAACGTGTCTTTATTTTCAGGAGTATCCAAAGAGACCAAAGTAGGTACACTGGCCGCAGTTGCCATCACAGTATTAATACTGGGTTACAATTACATGGTTGGCAGAGACAATCCCCTGGGTGGTGCCAGAGAATTTTTTGTGCTGTATGACAGCGCTCAAGGGCTTGCAGACAATACCGCCGTTATGTATAACGGATTCAGGGTAGGACAGTTGCGAAATATGGAAATGGATCCGCAAACCGGTAAGGTGGTGGCTGAAATTGAAATTTACAGCAAAATTTTAATTCCCAAGAATTCAAAAATAAAAATTGAATCTGCACTTTTGGGATCTACTACCTTAAAATTTATTCCTGGAAATTCCAAAATATATGCGGAGGATGGCGATACTCTCTTGCCTATGTACACGCAAGACGTGATGAGTATGGTCAATGAGAAGATAGCCCCCATAGCAGCCGGAGCAGACTCTCTTTTGA
>JBILTS010000194.1:0-2747 GCA_044371405.1 Bacteroidia bacterium | reverse complement strand
GGGGTTTCTCCGTGAATAGCAAGCATAAAGTAACCGGTAGCCATCAAAAGGCCACCTGCAATGATGGAGTTGCGATATCCAAGAAGTCGATCTGCCAACAGTCCACCTAAAAACGGGGTTAAGTACACCAGCCCCAAATAAGTTCCATAAATATCAGATTTCTTTTCAGGACTAAAACCCATCCCCCCGTTTTGAACGCTATCCAGCATATAAAGGGAGAAAATGCCCAACATCAGATAATAGCCGAAACGCTCCCACATCTCTGTTAAAAACAGGAAGGGCAAAGCTTTGGGGTGTTTTGAGGTATTTGAAGTGCTCATAAGTGATGGCTAAAATAGCAATTAATGGCAATATAATAAAGGGTAAAATAAAAAGCCCCGCAGTTTTGCGGGGCTTTGGCAGTACTTTTTAAATAATCCGGGCTTACTCTTTGTCCGAGAATGCTCCCATGTCAAACAAAAGTGAGAATCTCAGCTGATTTTGCAGAGGATGCCTGCGGGCAAATGGGACGAGCATGGCCAAATCTATGGTTAACTTCTGGTACTTAAGACCCAGACCGAAGGTTGCATATTGCCTGCCACCCTTTTTATTGTTTTCGTAAAAAGCCCCTACCCTGGCGGCAAATTTATTGTCATACCAGTATTCGGTGCCGAAAGATCCGGTCCATTCGTTTATTTCTTCAGAAAAACCACCGGGGGCATCATAGAAGCTCTGAACCATGCCCTGTACCACACTCACATTGGGATCTTTGCCTATAAATTGACGAACATTATTAATAGTGGAATCACTGCCATCATAGGAGACCAGGTAAAAGGGCCTTGTGGGAACCAGTAGTTTATTTACATCGGCATAAACACCAATTTTGTTGTATTGATCCAACTCATATTTCCAACCCACACCCATTTTCAGGTTTGTTGGAATAAAATCCCGTTGCTCACGGGTAGTGTAGGTCATTTTTGCACCAATATTTTGGATATTAACTCCAAAATTAAAATCTGAATTTTTACCACCCTGCATTTTAATTTTGGTTTTATACAGCAAATTCACATCACCTGCGCCGGAAACACCTGCTTTAACATTTGCTCCATTGATTACGCGGTTACCGGCTATGTTGGAATAAATAAATCTGAGATTTACTCCCATGCTAAAATTCTTGCTGAAGCGGGTACCATAACCACCTTCCACACTGAATTCATTGGGATTAAAGTTGCCAATGGGATTGCCCTCGAAATCAGTGAAGTTGATGTTGCCCAATGAAAAATATCGGACGGCACCACCAATCACCGAATTACCTGACTTGGTTTTGGTGTATCCCGACAAATAACTAAATCCCACATCTGAAACGAGCTGCCTGAGCCAGGGGGCATAAGACAGTGAGAAACCTGCCTTTTTATCTGCATTAACCAGATTGCTCATGTTCCAGGATACACTGTTTGCATCAGGACTGAACAATGCAACACCTGCATCCCCAAGACCCGCAGAACGGCTGTCAGGTGTAATCGTGAGAAATGGCACCATGGTAGTAACGGTATTTATTTCAGAACTCACCTGAGCAAAAACCCCGGATACCGAAGAGCTTAAAATCAACAAAAAATGAACCTTCTTCATAAAAGGATGTTTGGCAAAAATAGGGTTTTGTTTCTGAATTGTGATTTTTGATTTTGAAATCATGACAGGAATGTCGCTAAAACGAACGTGGTGCTTAATTATTGTTTGATTAACGCAAGATTTTTATCATTTTTCCCGAAAATGATGTTGTTGCATCACCTGTACTAAGTTTAACGCGGTACAGATAAATACCCGGCGGAAGTGCCGCAGTATGCAAATTCGACTCAGGATTACCATTTCCGGTCCAGGTTAACCTCACTTCGCGGCTGCTGGTATTTTCAATTTGTTTTTGAAAACGGTGCAAACGCTTACCTGCAAGGTCGGTTACGTCCACTTCTGCGGTCATGTCTGAACCCGGCATATTATGCCTGAACCAAACACCAACCTCATTGGAAAAAGGATTTGGGAATGCGGCATGTTCGGTAACTTCAAGATTTCCTTTTCCAACGGTAAAGGTGGTTACTCCTTCACCAGAATTATTGAATATATCCCAAACCTTCACGGTTATGGTGTGTTTGCCCGGCGCCAGATCCGAAAGCGGCATCCTGATTCTGCCTGAGCGATAGGAATTAAGGTCATAACTAAAAAATTCATTGAGCAGGAATACTTTTTCATCCGGGGTTCCCTTATCTAGTATGGCCAGCATATCTCTTCCAATACCCGCTCCAGTTGCATTCAACCCATCTTCATCCTTCACTTTCACCAGCAAATCGGCCAATGACTGCACCTGGGCACCAGATACAAAAGTGGTATCATTCATATAAACCTGCACTTCGGGCCCCTCAGTTCCTGGTTTTACATCCTGTTCACTTCCACCAATTTTAACCCTGTAGCCGCCCGCAGCATCAGTCTCTCCATTGTGTGCATACAATAAAATTTTTCCATAATCTATCTGATAAGCGATGTCTTTTGGCGTGGCAAATACAATTTTAAATTCTCCATTAACAACCGAAACAGTGCCTTTGAATATAAAACTGCTCTGGTCTTCATACGGAATAGGAGCTCCCAGCTGATCATTGACCAGTGTTTGTCTTAGGGTTGGCTTATCAATTACTTTAACCCAAAGTTGACCATTGAATCCGGTGAATTTACCTTTTAGTCGTTCTTCCACATGCCCTTTTATTTCCACAACACCAAAA
>JBILTS010000089.1:0-9522 GCA_044371405.1 Bacteroidia bacterium | reverse complement strand
TTTCACGCTGCAGTATTAGAACAAAACGCCCACGTGGATGCCCAGGAAATTATTTCTGCCATCCACAGCATCATCCACAAATGCATCGGAAAATGCATTATCAAAACGCAATCCGGCAGTAAGCATGGTTTTGCCGCTGATTTTGGTTTCTATTCCTGCACCGATAATTAGAGAAATACGGGCTTTACGAATATCATCCTGAAATGCACCATTGCCTTTGAAACCTCCACCATCTGCACCTTGTGTTCCTTCATCGCCATAAAAATCATAATTGTTGTTTCCTTCTAGATTGGGATTGTGCGATTGGGCACCATTCACATAAATATTTTTATCTGCAACTGTTTTAAGTTTCTGCTGCATCAAAAACGCGGGCGACAGGCCAAGTTGTCCCCAATATTTAAAATTACCGATTTCGTTGGTTTTTAGTTTTAATGTTATCGGAATCTGCAGATACTGAAGGTTATAATTGAAACTGGCATTATTGTAGGGTATACCGCCTTTCGAACTCGAACTGTCTTTAGACCAAAGGGTTTGGTTTGTGCTGATTTTGCTGGGCATGGATGTAATCAGCAACTCAGTACTTAACCAGTAATTGGGGTTATTGGCTATGTTTATGTCACCCATTAGTCCATAGCTAAATCCGAGACCAAGTCCATTGTTTTCCATGGGCCCTTCCATCATGCGTGTCCAGGCAAAATTGGGGCTTACCTTGAAACCTATGGCAACCTTGCGATTGTCCTGTGCGTTAACCGTGTGCATAAATGTGATGCCACAAATGAGGGCACACAAGCACAATCTGGTATTACTTTGCATTTTCATAATCCTTTATGCAAAAAAACACATTTTTTGGGAATTGCCTGTTATGTTTTTCCGCAATTGTCGGTTTGTTTTCCGGTTGTATTTCTAAGAAGGGTGATAAAATACAGACCACCAGTCTAATTACTGCCCTTGAAAATGCAGCAGAATCTGGAATTAGCAGGGATGAGGCAGGTCAGATAAAAAAGGATTTTGGCAAAAAATTTGACCGTTGGTGTGTTGAAATTATGGGAGTGCCACCAGTTTATATGGAAAATGACTCTGTTTTGTCAGTTTTCTTAACTCGATTTACTGAATTGAACAAGCCAGTGCTGAGCGTAGTCAAAGGTCATTATCAAAAATATCCCGGACTGGAGGATGAAATCGGAGAATGTATAGCGTTGCTAAAGGAAGCATTTCCTGATGCCGGTGAATTTGAAATATTTGTTTACTTCAGTCAGTTTAGTATGACCAATACATTCACAGATACTGTTTCCGGAAAACATATACTTGGATACAGTGCAGAGTTGTTTTTGGATGATACTTGCAAACTTTATGACCAGATTGAAGGAATTCCGGCATGGATGAAAAGATACGCACGCACTGAGCAAATTGCGCCTTACCTCGGTATTACCTATTTAAATGGCAGGTATCTCGACCGACATCCGAGAAAAAATATGCTGGATGAAATGATTTATCAGGGAAAGTTATGGTATAGCTTGTTGCGGTTATCTCCTGAGATACCACCGGCCCGGTTGCTGGGTTACACCGAAGATGAGTGGGATTTTTTGCAAAAAGAAGAAGCAAATATTTGGAATTTTTACGTACAGGAGAAGACTTTGTTTAGCACTGACTTTAACAGGGGCTATAAGCGATTTTTTATTCAGGGAGAACGCACAACAGGGGCAGGATTGCCGGAAGATTGCCCTCCAAGAATCGGAAATTTTTCAGGATTAAAAATTGTGACTGCATTTGCGGAAAAAACAGGCAAGTCATGGAAAGAAATTTGGGAAGAAACCAACGCAGGCAATATTCTTAAGGAATCAGGATATAATCCGATCAGATAATACCAGAAAATGAAAGCTTATTTACAGGAAAGATTAAAGAACAATCACTTTATCAAACACTTGGGTCTGGAACTCATAGATGTGAATCAGGGGGAGGCAACACTTGGACTGGAAATTCAGCAGCACCATTTGCAGCAAAATGGTTTTACCCATGGCGGGGTTACCGCCACCCTTTGCGACGTTGCTACCGGAATTGCTGCATATACCGCCGTATCTGAAGGAAAAAATGTTGTTACGGTAGATTTAAAAATATCATACGTTAATCCTTCTGTAGCCCGGCATATCATAGCCATTGGGCGTGTGGTTAAATCAGGGAACTTTCTAGTTTTCTGCGAGGGAGAAGTGATGGATGTTTTGGATGATGGCAGCCATAAACTTGTGGCTACCTGCACCAGCATTATGGCAGCGGTTGATATTCCGGTTAAATAATGGGAAATGGGCTTTATATTTGGTGACTCAGTGAAGAAAAAAACAGGTCTCTTTATTTACTGTCTATTCTGTTTAACCTCAGCAACTTTGCAGGGACAGATAAAAAGGCTGAGCGGTAAGATTTTTGCCGAAGAAACCCGTGAACCGCTTGCTTTTGCCAATTTCTTTTTCCATGGCACTGAAATGGGGTTTTATTCAGATTTTGAGGGTAATTTTAAGTGGGGAGGGGATGCTTTTCCATCCGATACACTCAGGGTTGAATATATGGGGTACAAAACAAGATTTATACCCCTGAATAGTCAGTCTTCTGTGGGGAAGGAAATTGAAATGATCCGAAATGTGATACAGACCGATGAAGTGGTAATCAGACTTAAAACCAATCCTGCACTAAAATGGATTGCACTTGCACAGCAAAATCGTAATAAAAACAATCCGGATAAAATGGAGTATTATGAATGTGAAACCTTTACCAAAAACACCATTGCAGTCAATAATATTTCCGATAAGCTCCGCAAAGGCAAATTTTGGCAAGAGATAGGGCCACTTTTCGATACCATCAGTTACCTCAATGGGAACAAGGAAAAATCAATATTGCCTGTTTTTATTTCTGAGGTAATCAGCGATTACTATTTTAATAAGAATCCATATCTAACCAAAGAATACATAAAGGCGTCACGGGTAAAGGGAATTGGCGTGCAGGACGGATCATTTATATCACAAGTGTTGGGAAGCACATTCGTGAATTATAATTTTTATATGAATACTTTGGTGGTAATTGACAAGGGAATTGTTTCGCCTATTGCCGAAGCCGCCATGAATACCTACGATTACAAGCTGATTTATGTTGATAAATCTGGTCCCAGAAGGGTTTTTCAAATTTATTGTTCGCCTAAAGTTGAAAAAGATCTTGCCTTCAAAGGATTTGTATGGATTGAAGATACTACAGGCGCACTGGTGAAATTATCGCTGGAATTAAATAGCAATTCGAACATCAATTACATTGAAAAACTGAGAATAACCCAGGAATATGCACCAACAGACAGTGGTGCCTATTTCTGTATTAATACAAGGGCAGTCATTGATGCAGCAGAAGTAAGTACGCAGGCGGCAGGCGTGGTGGCCACCACCGTTGTTACCTCTAAAGATATTAAAGTTAATTTAAAACATCCTCCAAAATTTTTTGAAACCAGGGTTTCCATTGATCCGGATGCCTTGAACCGGCCCGATTCATTTTGGATTCAAAACAGGCATTTACCGAATACTGCCACTGACGACCGAATTAATCGAAAGATTGACACGCTAGTGAATCTACCCAGAATTAGTACATACGTTGATGTTGTTAATTTTATGGTTGACGGCTACAAGAATGTAGGTAAAATAGACGTAGGGCCATATTACAGTTTGGTTAGCTTTAATCAGTTGGAGGGACCTCGCATCAGACTTGGCTTTCGCACCACCCCTGCATACAGTAAAAACTGGATCATTGAAGGATTTGGTGCCTATGGTTTCTGGGATAAGGAATGGAAATATTCGCTTAAGACGGAGCGAATCCTAAACAGAAAGCGATGGACGAAACTAGGTGTGGTTTACCGTAAGGATGTAGAGCAGATTGGTATTTCAGACAATGAAAACTTCAGCACCGGTTTGTTTACGGCGTTTAACCTGCTAGGAAGCAACAATCTGAATATGAACAGAGATGCAAGAATCATGTTCGGAACGGATTTGAGGAATGGTCTGCGGTTGAGTTTAAGTTTTGGCAACAGGGCCTATCTTTTTCAAAAGGTCGGTAATTTCAATTTTGCGTGGTACTCCAATTTCCCTGATACCGGCAGATGGGCAAGCGAATTTTATAATACAACCACGAATGTCACCGTTCGGTATTCTCCAAAATTTTACTTTCTCCAAAATGATAATCGCCGTGTGACCTTTAGTGGCATTGGGCCAGAGTATTATGGAACCTGGATTCAGGGATATAAAAATGTTTTTGGCAGCGAGTTCAACTACACCCGCCTGGTTGCAGGTGTTAATTATAATAAAGTATGGGGTGCAATTGGAAGAACGGCTTTTAATGTAGAAGCATCACGGGTATTTGGTGTATTGCCCTATCCGCTGCTTACAGTTTATATTGGAAATCAGAGTTTTATATATAATTCCGGAGCATACAATCAGATGCGCATTTTTGAATTTATTACCGACAGAAGTATTTCTGCATCGGCAGAGCATCATCTCAATGGTTTGTTATTCAACCGTGTTCCACTGCTAAATAAACTCAAATTGAGGGAAGTATTCGGTACCAAAGCAATTTATGGTGGACTTGATAGCCGGAACTTCAGTATCATTCCAAAGAAAAACGAACAAGGGCCGGTATCACAGTTTAAGACTTTTCAGGATATGCCCTATTGGGAATGCAGCGTAGGCATTGAGAATATATTTAAAATCCTAAGAGCAGATGCTATTTGGAGACTCACCTATCGTGAAGCAGACAATGTCCGCAATTTCGGTATTAAAGTGAGTGTTGGGGTTGCCTTTTAATTTATTTGTCGGTGAACTTGTACCCTACACCGCGCATGCTATGGAAGTAGACCGGTTTTTTTACGTCCTTCTCAAAGTATTTTCTGAAAGCGAGGATAAAGTTATCTATGGTGCGCGTGCTGGGGTAAACATTATAGCCCCATACAGTTTGCAGAATTCTTTCCCTGCTCACCACCTGACCTCGGTTTTCAATAAGCAGTTTTAGCAAAAGACTTTCTTTTTTGGTTAAAATGAAAGTACCTTCATTTCCACTGGCTTCAAAACTGTCAAAGTTTACATAATTATCTCCAAATCTGTACTCATGAAGAGCCAGGTCATTATCAGATGAAACTTTACTTCTGCTCAATAACTTTTGCACCCTTAATAAAAGTTCCTCCAGATTAAATGGTTTGGTAAGGTAATCATCGCCTCCTTTTTTCAACCCCAAAATGCGATCCTGGGTATTGTTCCGGGCAGAAAGGAATAAAATGGGAATTTCTGTATTTGTTAACCGTATATTCTCTGTAACCGTTATTCCGTCCACATGGGGGAGCATCACATCCATGATAACGAGATCGAAGTTTTCTTCTTTAAATCGTTGCAGTGCTTGCAGGCCATCTTTGACCGCAATCACCTTATATCCCTCAGATTCGAGGTTTAATTTCACCAGGTCAGCTATATCTGCCTCGTCTTCTACCAAAAGTAATCGATTCGTTTTCATGTGTTTGCCCTTTCTTTAAATAACAAATTAAACGTTGTTCCGTTGGGCAAATTGTCACTTACATAAATTATGGCAGAATGCTGACGAAGCAATTTTTCTACTAAAAACAAACCCAATCCTGTGCCTGAGCTGCTTCTGGTGCGTTCATCGCCCATGCGATAAAACATTTTGAAGATGTTTTTTCTTTCTTTTTCAGGTATTCCGCTACCATTGTCAGAAACCGACATGGCTACCCTGCCTTTGTGTATGAAAGTTTGTATGGCTATCTGCTCATTTCCTGGACTGCTGTATTTTACTGCGTTGCTAATCAGGTTGCTAAACGCCATTTGCAGCAATTCACGATCTCCCCTAATAATTAACTCGGGCACAAACTGAGTATGAATAACTGCTGTTTCAGGCAGTGAGTCTTTTAGTTCAGCAATGGTGTCTTCTATCAGTTCTTCCAGCACCAAATCCTGAATGATAAAAGACATCCTGTTTTTACTTTGAACTTTGGTAGCCATTAATACATTATCAATGATACGTGACAATCTGCTCACATTGTTGTCTGCCATACGCAGCAACTTTTCCAAATCCGGCTGACCGGCAGCAATTTTCCGCTGAGCAGTTTGTACTGCCAGTTTGGTGCCCGCCACCGGTGTTTTTAACTCGTGGGTAATGGCCAGTAGGAAGTTGTTTTGCTGGGCGTTCAGTCTAAGAATCCTGTCAAGGAACAGATAGAGTGCCAGTGCTAAAACCAGCATGATGAGTGTCATTACAATTCCTTCATAAATCCAGCTATCCCTTTTTCTTTCAAATTTCTTTTGTTCCCGGTTAATTACCGAATCTTTAATTCGGACACTGAATATTTTATCAAATGTTTGGCCCGGATAAAATACAATCTCATATGGCGGATACTTATTCAGCAGATAATCTTTTAGCTTTTGAGTATCCACAAACATCGTTTTACCCCGATAAACAAAAGACATGGAGTCAGTACCGATGAATTTTCCGCCAAACATATTGTGAGAAATTTCACCTGCCAGGTGCAAACTGTCAGATTTATACAGTTGTAGTCTGAGGTCTTTTTCAGTCTTGCTGTATTTAACCAGACTCATGGCCCACCAGGCGAAAGCTGCGGTCATGTAGGAGATTACCAGAATTATAGAGAGTCTGAGTTTGGTTCTTGCAGTCATTTTCTATTAAGTGAATAACAAAAGTAGTTCGAGTGCAGTTAAAATGATTTATTTGTATCTGTTTTTACTTAAAAATGAATTTAACGGCTAATTTTATTGATGGTCTCGTATCCATTGTGGGAGCGACTAATATTATATTGGAAAAGCCACAGATGGAGCCATTTGGAAGGGATTACACAGAAGACTTATACTTTTTACCCGGCTGTGTGGTATTTCCGGATACACCTGAATGTGTGGCTGCGGTATTGAAACATTGTAATGAAAATGCAATTCCGGTATACACCCGCGGTGCAGGCACCGGACTTAGTGGGGGCAGTTTGCCTGTGAAGGGTGGGGTAGTGCTGAGCACTGAAAAACTTAACAGCATCATTAAGATAGATGAAAGCAACTTCCAGGCAACAGTGCAGCCGGGTGTCATCAATGATGTGTTTAGAAATGCTGTGGCCGAAAAAGGACTTTTTTATCCTCCGGATCCTGCCAGTAAAGGAAGCTGTTTTCTGGGCGGAAATATAGCACATGGCAGTGGCGGCCCAAGGGCTGTAAAATATGGAACCACCCGCGACTATGTGCTAAATCTTCAGGTGGCACTGCCCAACGGTTCACTGATCTGGACAGGCGCCAATACGGTAAAAAACTCAACGGGCTTCAATCTTACGCAGTTGATGGTAGGTAGTGAAGGTCTGCTGGGTGTGGTTACCTGCATAGTTTTCAGGTTAATAGCCCTGCCTGCACATCAGCTATTGTTGCTTGTGCCTTTTAAAACAGCGCAGGAAGCAGCCGTGGCCGTAAACAAGGTGCTGCTGAGTGGTGTTACGCCCTCAGCACTCGAATTAATGGAATCATCTGGCGTAAGAATCAGCGCCGAAGCTACACGGACTCCTTTTCCCTTTTATGATGAGGCTGAATTCTATCTGATGATTGAATTGGACGGTGAGTCCATAGATGGTTTAATGCAGCAGGCAGAGAAGTTATTCCCCATACTTGAAGAATGCGGCGGAATGGATGTGTTGCCGGCAGATTCTTCCGACTTAAAAGAGCAATGGTGGAAGGTACGACGTGGAATTGGCGAAACAGTGAAGCAGGCATCTGTATATAAAGAAGAGGATACTGTGGTTCCAAGGGCTGCATTGCCAGAATTGCTAACTGCAGTGAAGGAAATTGGCAACAGATACGGATTTCAGAGTGTGTGCTACGGCCATGCCGGCGACGGTAATCTCCATGTCAACATTTTAAAAAATGATTTATCCGAAGCGGTATGGAATCATGAAATTCCTAAAGCAATTCGGGAGATATTTACTATATGTAAAAATCTGGGCGGTACCATCAGCGGTGAGCACGGCGTGGGGCTGGTACAAAAAGAATATCTGGATGTGGTATTTACACCCATGCACTTTCAAATCATGAAAGGTATCAGGGATGTTTTTGATCCCAATCACATCATGAATCCGGGTAAATGGCTTGATTAAGACGGTTTACAATTTTGTCCATTGAGCCCGGGTGCTCCATGCTTCCGGTTTACCGGCAAATAAGATTTTGGTTTTTGCCCAGGTTGTTTCAAACAGTTCAGAATTGCGGTAGGCCTGCAAGGCTTCATCATTTTCCCAGATGCTGTATGTGAAAAAAATATTTTTATCATTCTCATCCTGCAGCAATTGAAGCCCTTTGTTACCCGGAAATGCCCTTATGTATTCTGCAGAATCATGAAAAACACAGTTGAATTCATCAACATGCTCGGGTTTAAAAATCATTTTTACAATGCGTACTATCATGGCTTAGGAGTCAATGAATTCCAGCATGATGACCGTTCCCTCCGAAAGCCCGTAATACTGCTTTGCAGAGCCGGCATTCATGGCAATTTGTAAAAAGTCACCCATCCCGAAATAAGCCGTTGCATAACCTTGCTCTACATCAAAAATAGAATCGCTGATGCGGTCAATTTCCAGCCGGTATGTACTTACGGAGATTCTAAATCTGCGTCCATTTCTCATGCGCTCAAACTCGTCTTTTTTAAGATTAAATATGGCATTTCCCTTGGCATCATTGTATATTACAGCAAGCCGAAGCAGGTTTTGCTGGAATGCAGGTTTTGGAATGAGTGATTTAGCAGGATGTTCTTTCACCTCAAACGGTATGGTATTTCCAGCCGATTCAATCAGCGAAAGCAGTGTAGGCAGGTATATATCCTGCATTACGTTTATAACCTTGGCCTGAGCGGGTATGCTGTAGAAATCGCAGGGAATATCCTGCATTATCATGGGCAGAAAACCATTGTCAGGGGCAAAAAACCATTGGTTATCTATAAATGCTGCAAGAAAAGGAGCTGCAGCCCTGGGACTCAGGCGGGTGTGTGTTATATCGCAAATGTGTATTGTTCCTTCAGTAAATGAAGGCATCACCAGTTGCATAAACATGGCCGCTGTACTTAAATGACCGGGGGTAAGTTTTGGCTGACTAAAAACATGGGGTATGGATGGCACATGAACATTCAGAAGTGCCCTTGAAACGGAATTTTCAATGGCATCTGCACCGTAATCGGTAAAAACGTGAATGAGCTGTGGCTTAATCAAGGCAGCAATGCAATATATTTGTGCAAAGATAAAACGCCAAACCTTGACAGAAAGAGTTTATACGCTGGAAATCATAAATCCTCAGGTTTTTTATGGGGTGAATAACACCAATTTAAGTTTGATAAAATCAAAATTCCCCAAGTTGCAATTCATAGCCAGGGGCGATGAAATTAAGGTGCTGGGAGAAGAATCAGAGCTGGAGAGTTTTGCCGCCAAAATGGAACTTCTTGAACAGATTTACCTGAAAAAAGGGGAGC
>JBILTS010000087.1:0-9652 GCA_044371405.1 Bacteroidia bacterium | reverse complement strand
TGCCGGGTTCCACAACCGATAGTTTGTTTGGACGCAGTCCGCTGGTCACCTACAATAAATCCGGACTTTATTCCTACAAAGCCATGCTGGTAACTAAGGCAGGTTGTAAGTACTATTATGAGAACAATAATGCCATGAGCTACGGCGATACCGCCATCATGAGCATATCCTACAGCCCATCCACGCTTTGCGCCAACAGATTATTTACGGCAACTGTTTCCAATACAGGCAGCGGCAATGTGTCCTGGAATTTTAGCGGTGCCGGATACAGCGGACAAACCACCGGATCTTCCGTAAAGGGGAAATTCAACGATACGGGTTCAGCAGATATTACTGTAACCAGCGAGAGTGGGGGATGCAGAAGCTACCTGTTCAAAAAGAAAGCCGCTACCGTCAGTGGTCCCAAGGCCAACTTTACCACACCGGTGCCATTTTACTGTGCCACACCGGATACCGTGCAGTTTACCAATACATCCGTGCTGGGACCTTTCACTACATGGCGCTGGGCCATTTGGGACAGTGCCGGAAACGTAATCAATGTGGCTACCGGAAAAGATTATCAATATATAACAAACAGCATCAATAAGTATTCTGCCAGGTTGATTGCTTCTTCATCCAATGGCTGTATTGACACCATGTATCAAAAAAATGCAGTGGTGGGCGGTTCCATCGATACGGAATTTGTGTACAATCCTGCTCCTACCTGCCCATTTCAGAAAGTTACCTTCACCAGCCGCCTGGGTTCAGGAACACCCCGCACCCGCAATCAGTTCGACTGGACTTTTTACAACCTCACAGGCGGGGTGATGTCCACCTCAACCCTGGATCAGCCGGTCATCCAGTATGGCTTGCCTGGCAATTACGCCGTGCGCATGATTGTTTACAACAACCGCGGCTGCAGGGATACCATGACCAAAATGGCGTATGTGAAAGTGGAAGTGCCGGATGTGGTTTTGAATTTGCCGGATACCATCGTTTGCACGAACCAGAAATTTCTGCTGAAGGCAAGGCAGTTGAAACCTGTGAAAGGATTTCAGTCATACTGGAAGGCATTTCATACCGATTCATCCAACATCGTTTATCAGTCCTATGGGGATTCATCCACCATGCAAATCGGATTTCCGGGTATATATCGCATAGAATACACCATTGAAAAACCGAATGGAGAATGCAAATACACAATCACCTATAACCGCAGGGTGAAAGTGAGCGGGGCCATCATAAAAACAAGCATCAGCCCTACCTATGGATGCGACCCACTGCCGGTAACATTGTCTGCCACCCTGCTAAAGGATCTCAATTATCACGGAGGGTCTTCTGCTTTTCAATATTTGTGGAAACGCACCAACCCGGCAGGATTTCCTATTTCCGATCCTACCAAACCCACAGTAAACAGCACGCTGGCACGCGGCGATTATGAGTGTTGGCTGCTTATTTCCACCGCTTCCGGCTGCAAGGATTCTACCCGCAAAACCTTCATTGAGTCTGGGATTAAGGCCCGCATCAACATTCCTTATATGGGCCGCTGCCGCGGCAATACCGTGAATTTCGGCAATATCAGCAGCTGGTGGGCCGACAGCGTTCGGTGGGTGTGCGATTCTCCCAGTGTTATCATTAAACCTTCCCGCACCGTTTGGGCCCCGAATGGCACTTTCACCCAGATGGGCGACTTCCCGGTCAGACTCATTGTTAAATACAAAAACTGCTCAGATACCGACAATACAGTAATCAATATATTCAAGCTAAAAGCATCCTTGTATTCACCGGATTCGGTGGTTTATTGCGCACCAAAACTGGTTAAAATATTTAATACCACCCCCGGTGTCATCAACAGCTGGTGGACATTCTCTAACGGATCAACCCAGTATTCCAAAAACAACGATCTCATCACCCAAACATTCAAGGAAAACTTGGGTTCCGGTTACGATGTGAAACTGGTTGTTCAAAATTACCTGGGTTGCTTTGATACCCTGGAAAAGAAAGGGTTTTTTAAAGTAATAGGCCCCATCCCTAAACTAACCCTGGCCGGCAACAAGGGCTGTGAGCCACTTACGGTGGCTTTCAATAACAATAGCCAGGATTATGTTAAGGCATATATTGACTACGCCGATGGAAACGTGACCGATAGCTTAAAAAACGGGCAGTTTCATACCTATAAGGTAACAGACAAATCCCTCACGACCCAGCGCTTCGACCCCATTCTGATTGTAGCAGACCAGTTCAACTGTTTTGCCTATGCCAAACCCTCTGAAAGTGTGGAAGTTTGGAAAACCGCTGAACCCAATTTCTCATACGCATCTGCACGGTTCCTCAGAAAAACCGAGGGCTGTGCCGGTGAGCTGCTTGTGAGTTTTACCGACAAAAGCCGCTTTGTGAGTAAAAACTACTGGGATTTCAATAGCGATGGCAAAGTTGACATTAGAAATCAGCCGGCTCCAAACTATCTGTTCGGTTCACCCGGGGTTTTTAAAACCAAACTGATTGCCGAAAACATCAATGGCTGCAAGGATAGTATCACGATCGATTCTTTTGTGGTATGGGAAAAACCCGTTCCTGCATTCAAGCCATCCAAAGACAGTTTTTGTGCTAAAGATGCCGTCCAGTTCTCATACACAGGCACCTCTGCATGGCCTGTTGCTGCTTATCGCTGGGATTTTGGCGATCCAACCACATTCAAGGATACTTCATCGCAACGAAATACCGGCTGGCGTTATAAAAATCCGTTCAATCACGCTGTATCCTTGAATGTAAGGGACGTGAAGGGTTGCACAGCCACTGCAACCCGCGGCATCTTTGTTTTGGATACTGCCGGTCCCAAACCCTCATCTATTTCATTTATTACGGTTAGCTCCCCAAATACGGTTCAACTCAACTGGATGAAATCTCAATTGGGGAATTTTATGTGTTATCACATTTACCTTGATAGTACCCGGTATATCTACCAACAGCGGGTTTCAGCCAGAAAGGATACATTTCTCACTTTTGCATTTTCGCCGCAAACACTCAACAATCAGCGATACTGCTACAGTTTGAAAGTGGAAGATACCTGCGCCCAGCAAGGCAAACTGGCCGTATCGCATTGCACCATCCTGCTTCGAGATACATCCACCCAAAAATACCATATTGATCTGAAATGGTTGTCATACGATGGCTGGGGCAATGAGCTCAGCCACTATGAGTTATTTCGCAAAGATCCCGGTGGTAATTTCAAATCCATAGCCGTGATTGATAAGGATCAGCTGGTGTATACAGATAGCTGGAAATGTGACCAGAACTATTGTTATTATGTTGAGGCAGTGCACGACAATAAGATTTATCGTTCACGCAGCAATGAAACCTGCGGAAAACCCCTGTATGGAAAGCCGGATGGCAGTGCGGCAGTTACATTGGTAACGGTTCTCAATGATTCATTTCCCACTGTGTTCTGGAAATCAGATTACGCCTACAACCCAGGTGCTTCCTATGTGCTCGAGAAATCGGGCAGTGGCTTGCCAGGTACTTTCCAGCAGGTAAAGCAAGTGAAAGGAATGAGCACCACGGATAACAATGCCGATGCTCACGCAGCGGCCTACTATTACCGGATTTTATTCAGGGACCACTGCGGCCTTACAGGTGATGCAGACGTGCCTTCCAATTCTATACACCTGAAAAGTGTTCCGGGTAGTAAAATGGTTAAAATTAACTGGAATCCTTATGGATATTGGTATTCCGGTGTGAAGGAATACAAGCTTCAGCTCAAACAAAGAAACGGTCGCTTTGCAGACTGGCTAACCCTCTCAAGCGCACAAAATGGGAAGGACAGCATCAACCTAGAAAGCTTTGGTTTAGATAGCATTTGTTTCAGGGTGGTAGCCATTAAAGACACCATCACCATGGATTCTTCCATTTCCAATTCTGTTTGCTTTGTGCCTGCATCTTACATTTGGGTGCCATCGGGCTTCTCTCCGAATCAAAATGGGTTGAACGACGTTTTTAAGCCCATCCTGGGATATGTTTTCGGGAATCATCCCAACCCTGCACTGCGCTATGAATTCAGGATTTTCAATCGCTGGGGGCAAATGATTTTTAAAACAAATAATCCAACCGCAGGATGGGATGGTAATTTCATGGACAGGGAATGCCCGATCGGATTATACGTATATGAAGTCAGAGCCATCGGATATGACGGGGTTCCGCATCAGAAAAAAGGTACTGTATACCTATTGCGGTAATTAAAACTCACAATATCTGTTTATTTGAACACAAGTGGTGCTAAATTTGCACCGTATTTATGTTTGATAATCTTCAGAGAAAGCTGGAAAAGGCCTTTAAAACCTTAAAAGGTCAAGGCAAAATTAATGATTTAAACGTAGCCGAAACGGTGAAGGAAATTCGCCGTGCCCTCATATCAGCCGACGTAAATTTTAAAGTAGCCAAGGAGTTCACTGACAAGGTGCTGGAAGAAGCCCGTGGAAAGAACGTACTCACAGCCGTTTCGCCCGGACAGCTGCTCACCAAAATAGTATATGATGAACTGGTAGAATTGCTGGGTGGTCAACAATCGGATCTTAAACTATCAGGCAGTCCCGCCATCATTCTGATAGCCGGTTTGCAGGGTTCCGGTAAAACCACCTTCACCGGAAAACTTGGCAGATACTTAAAGTCGCAGGGAAAAAATCCATTGCTGGTTGCAGGTGATGTTTACAGGCCTGCTGCACGTGAACAATTGAAGGTGCTAGGAGCAACTACCGAAGTAAAAGTTTTTAGCGAAGACCAGAGCAATGACCCTGTGAGCATTGCCAGAAATGCAATAGCGTTTGCCAAGGCCAATAACCACAATGTAGTGGTGGTGGATACCGCCGGCAGAACTTCGGTTGACCAGCAAATGATGGATGAGATTGAAGCCCTGAAAAAGGCACTAAATCCCGCCGAAATTTTGTTCGTGGTAGATTCCATGACCGGTCAGGATGCAGTAAATACAGCCCGTACTTTCAATCAGGTGCTTGATTTTACTGGTGTAGTGCTTACTAAGCTAGATGGTGATACCCGCGGTGGTGCTGCATTGTCCATTAAATCGGTGGTAAACAAACCCATCAAATTTGTGAGCAACGGCGAGAAGCCCGAGGCCCTTGATGTGTTCTATCCCGATCGTATGGCAGGCCGAATCCTGGGCAAAGGTGATGTGGTTACCCTGGTGGAAAAAGCACAAGCTGTATTCGATGAAGAGGAGGCCGCTCGGCTCTCCAAGAAAATTGCCAAAAACAGCTTCGATTTTGATGATTTTCTGGCACAGCTGCAACAGATTAAGAAAATGGGCAACATGAAGGACCTGATGGCCATGATACCGGGGGTAGGAAGCAAAATAAAAGACCTGGATGTTGATGAAAATGCATTCAAAGGCATTGAGGCCATGATACAGTCCATGACCCCTGCAGAAAGAGCGAAGCCCGAAATACTCAATGGTTCCAGAAAACAGCGCATTGTCAATGGTAGCGGAAGAAGCATCCAGGAACTTAATAAATTGCTCACCCAATTCAATCAGATGCGGCAGATGATGAAAGCCATGCAGAACAAAAAAATGCCTGGCATGGGCTTTCCAGGCATGCGTCGATAAAAAAAATTACAATCCCATTACAATTTGCCCCTTGCTCACAAGTGAGGTGAGGGCTAAGCGGTAGCAAAAGTTTGAATTTCACGCAGTCTGCCGAAAATCGAATAACAAAAAGGCCTGAAGAGTAAATGCATGCTTCAAACTGCACCATTGTTTTTAAACATTATTTCATGATTATTTCATATCAGATTTGGAATTCTAATAATTGTTCTGCATTTTTGAACAAAATGTATAAATAAAAACAAAAGAAATATGAAAAGACTTCTACTAAAATTGTTCATTTTCACGGTGTTTTCGGTGCTGACCGCAGTTTCAGCATACTCCCAGCTGCGGGTAGTTACCTACAGTGAAAACTTCGTGGCCGGAACCACGTATTGTCCTGGAACATCCAATTATGACAAATGGGTATCATTCAGGGCTGCACTGGATACAAACACCATCAAATTCCAGTCGGTAACCATCAGCGGAGATAACAATGCAACCGCCGTTACAGGAAGAACCTGTTCGGATGCAATTAACACCCGCAGACTGGCAGCAGCCATCAAAAACGGAACCGCTTACAATGTAACATGTGGCAGTTTTACCTGGGATATCGGCGGTGCGGGCACTTGCGTAGTAGGTGGCGGCTGTGCAGTGGCTACAGATCAGGTAGCTATTTCAGTGAATGGAGCAGGTACTTTTTGTAATTGTGCCAACCCTGCATGGAGCTTGAATGCTTGCATCGGTAATGCCAACTGGGGTGGAATTGCTACTCCTAACTGTCCTCCTCCTACTCAGCGTATCACCCTTCAGTTCATCAGGCCCGGAGTAGCCCGTGATATGGGATGCACCGGAATCAATCCTTTGGACCAGTGTGCTTACACCCAAAACATTTTTGCAAGATTCAGCAGCGGTGCTCCCGCCAATATTGATAGTTTCGAATATTACGTGAGGATTAACACTACTACATACGGTCCTTACAAATCCAGGGTAACACTCAGGCCTGATAGTTCAAGAACTATTCAGGTTTACAATAACTTCACCTTTACCCGCAACACCATGTACACCATCCGGGTATGGTCAGCCAATCCAAACAACGCAGCTGATGGTGATGTTAAAAATGATACATTTACCCGTGAGTTTGATTTTCGTGGTACCCTCGGTACACCTGACACAAAAGATACCATTCTTTGCGGAAGTCAGCGCACTACCCTCAGAGCTACACCGGCCGACGTTAGGGATTCCTTGGTATGGTTTGCAGATCGCGGAGCAACCAATGTGGTTGGCTATGGACGCAGGGTGCAGTCACCCTTCTTGATTTCAGGTGGAAAGTATAAATTCTATGTTGGTTCTTATAATGGATTAAACGTAGTAAGAGTAAATATTGGCGGTGGTACCAACGGTCAAAATGGTGCCATGTTCGATATCCGTGCTAATTTGGGTGATTTGAAAATTGACAGCATGTATTTTCAGTGCTGGTCAACCCCGGGCACCGCTGAACCATGCGATGTTTACCTGAGAACCGGCTCATACCTCGATCCGGGCGCTGCTTCTACGGCTTCGTTGTGGACCAAAATATTTAGCGGAAACGTTATCAGCAAAGGCACCGGAACTTACACAACACATATTCCTGTTACTTACACCCTCAAAAGAGGAGTTCAGTACGCCATATATGTAAATACACCAGCAGCCACACTCGGATATGCCACAGGTGCTGCTACCGTTAATAACGGAGATGTTACCATAGTTGGTGGATATGGTATTGCCGGTACATTTGGCGGTACATTTAGCCCACGTACCTACAATGGTGCGGTTTTCTACACCAAGCCCATTTGCCCATCTGCCCTGGATAGTGCTGAAGTTACCGTGAATCCAGCTCCTTGGGGTGCCTTGATGGTTCCCGGAACACCTCATAAAACCTCTCCAAAACGCAGTGGAACCGGTGCCTTGGGTTCTCCTCGCGTAGTGGCCATGGGTGATACCCTTGCCTGGAATCTGTCAGCTCCTGTTGGTTATAATAATGCTGACCACGGTACCACCTGGAGAATCACGAGCACTTCTTTAAGAACTGCAAAAGGCAGAGCTCTTACCTACAGCTGGACTGACCCATCGGCAACCGCTCCTGGCCGCTTCGTATATACACCCACAACTACAGAGATAGACTCACAGTTGGTTGGTAGGGTTACCTTCCAGGATATTGGAAAAAATAATTGTGATAGTACTGTTGTGTTTTACATGTATGTAGCACCGCTTCCTGAGCCAGACTTTACCCGCTCTAAAGTTACCTGTGAAGGCGATGCAGTTGAGTTTGTAAATAAATCTAAAATTGCCAACGGTTTCCTTGACCACATGTGGTACTTTGGTGATGGCGACAGCAGCGAAGCATCTGAACCTGTTCACTTCTATCCTAAAGGTGGTATTTATTATGTAACTTACAAGGCAATCTCCAGTATTTATGGTTATGAGCGTATCAAAAGAGATACCATCACCGTGAGTCCGCTGCCCAACGTAAACTTCCGAATTCTCAATGTATGTGAAGGTAAGACACACCAGTTTATCAATACCTCCAGCGGTTTGGGAACCCTTACCTACAAGTGGAACTTTGGTGTTACACCCGGGGTTAACGCAACATCCAAAGATGCTACCTTTAAATATGGCAAGCCAGGCCAATATAATGTTACCTTGACCGTTGAAGACAATGGTTGCCCTGCAACCCGCACCAAAACGGCCTACCTGTTCCATACACCCGTTTCAGATTTCACTTATCCCAAAACTCCTGGCCTCAAATTCTGCAGCAATGTTCCGGTTGAGTTCACCAATAAGAGCACACTCGGAAGCGGTATTCTGGGTCAAATGTGGAGCTTTGGAGACGGAGAGGTTGGAACTGTTAAGAATCCAGTTCACCTATTCAAAGCCGGCGGAAACTACACTGTGCGTCTGATTTCAATTTCTGAATTTGGATGTGCAGATACAACAACCGACAAGATTGACATTGGAAGTGCACCGGTAGTTGCATGGAGCAATGGTCAGGTATGCGACCAGACTCCTACACAGTTTACTAATAACACAGCTGCAATTAGCGGATTTGCTTCTGCACCCAAGTGGAGCTTCGGTGATGGAAACACTTCAACCGCAAACAGCCCAACCCATCAGTTCACTACTTTGGGACCCAAGACTGTGAAGCTGATTGTAAGTGTAACGAATGGCTGTTCTGATAGTCTCACCAAAACACTGAATGTGGGTACACAGGCCATCGCTGATTTCAGTGCCCAAAGCACCTGCTCAGGCAAGCCCGTTCAGTTTGATAACAAATCAAGTGTTAAACAAGGTAATATGGTGTATGAGTGGGACTTTGGAGATGGTACTCCGCTCTCAAGCGACGCTGATCCAATTCATACTTACAATGTAACCAACTCGTTTGTACCCAATGTTAAATTGAAAGTTATTGTGGATGGTGCCTGCGAAACCATCATTACAAAACCGCTTCAGGTATATGAACTGCCCAGCTGTAATTTCACAGTAACCGACGACTGGACCCCCGGTGATGGTTACAGAACGATTAAGGTACAAGCAGCCAATACCGGCTATCCTTTCTACCGCTTCAAGTTCTCTGACGGTGGTTCAATCAATGCGGCAAGTGGTGTTTATCAGTTCCCTTACGAGGGCGACTTCGACATCACCCTGTATACTCGTAACCAGGCCGATTGCGAATGCAGTAAGACCGTTGTTAAATCCATCCGTAACAGCATGGGAACCACCAAAATTGGCGAGGGTGACATCAAACTGTACCCCAACCCCAGCAATGGTTTGGTGAATGTTGAAGCCAGCAGCCGCATCCAAAAAATTGCCGTGTACAATGTACTTGGTGAGGAAGTGGAGGCAGGTCTCAACCTCAAAGGAAAACAGGCAGAATTGCGCATGCAAAACCTGACTGAAGGAGTTTACCTTGTGAAAATCACCACCGAACAAGGCGTGGTGACCCGCAGCGTAAGCATCAACAGATAATATAGAATCTGAATAATTTGGAAAGCCCTGCCTTGCCGCAGGGCTTTCTTTTTTGTTACTTTGAAACAACGTTATGCT
>JBILTS010000085.1:0-9741 GCA_044371405.1 Bacteroidia bacterium | reverse complement strand
CGCATATTTGAAAGTTAGGGATAGCTTATGCATTATGCACAAAATGAAAGGATATATTCCTGTGGTTTATGACACCATAACCACCGTGAAGGACAGCATAACCTATGTGGAAATTAAACCCCGCGGTGAAAGGGGTCTGGAACCTGCCGGCAGCAGCAGCACTTCAACACCTGCACCCCCTGCTAAAGTATGGGTATTGTACAAAGTTAAACCGGGTGATGGATTTTACACGCTGTCCGATGTATTTGATTGTACTATTACAGAGGTGAAATCCTGGAACGGAATCAGAAGCAATACGCTCGTGGCAGGAAGTATGCTGCGGTTTTATGTGCCGTATGCCAGAAAATATCAATACGAACAGATAAACCGAATGAATGCCGTTGAGAAGCGGAACATTGCCAATAAAGATTAATCACCCTTGCGGATTCTTTTTTTCAGTCTCTTTGTATTTGCATTTTCTGACGTAATAGCTCAGGTTTACCCAATTCAAAAAACCGGGGAAAACATCATTATAGACGGCAATTTGTCAGAAGCGGTATGGCAAAAAACGCCCATACAGGGCGGCTTTATTCAGCATTTTCCCTATGATACTTCGGAAGCACTTACCCAAACCCGGTTCATGCTAACCTACGACGATCAGCGGCTCTATGCTGCATTTATTTGTATCAACCGCAATCCTGACAAGCCATTTGTAGTCCAAAGTTTAAAACGTGATTTCAGCATCACCCAGAGCGATGCCGTAGTGCTCACCCTGAGTCCGTTTACAGACGGACAAAATGGTTTCTCATTTGGCGTAACACCCCAAAATGCCCAACGTGAAGGTGCGGTTGAAAATGGTGGTGGTTTCGGGGTTTCCACGGCATGGGACCAGATTTGGTACAGCGCCACCCGAATCACCCGCGATACCTGGTTTGCTGAATTCGAAATACCATTTAAATCCCTGCGCTTTCCGGATGGACTGAGTACCTGGCGTTTCAATGTGGCAAGGTCCGATTTTCGCAACAATGAGGTAAGCACATGGGTAAAGGTCCCCCGCATGTTTAACATCAGTGCACTTATCTTCACCGGAACCCTGCAGTGGCCGCAGCCACCCGCCAGAAAAGGACCCAATATTGCACTTATTCCCTATGTAAGCAGTCTCGCAACGGGAGATACGAACAGCTTTTTAAATAAAAACACCCCCAGATTTGGCCTCGATGCAAAGGTGGGCCTCAGTTCCTCACTCAATTTAGACGTTACCCTCAACCCTGATTTTGCGCAAGTAGACGTAGACGAACAGCAAATCAACCTGACCCGGTTTTCCTTGTTTTTCCCCGAGAGACGACAATTTTTCATAGAAAACAGCGATCTGTTCGCCCAGTTTGGTTTTCGTCAAATAAGGCCCTTCTTTAGCCGCCGTATAGGTCTTTCTCAAACGGGCAACATACCCATAGATGCAGGTGCCAGAATTACCGGGAAAATAGGCAGTGATCTTCGGGTGGGCATCATGGATGTTCAAACCCGTCGCATGGACGCATTGAACCCGGCAAAAAACTATGCTGTAGCAGCTTTTCAGCGTAAAGTAATGGCAGCAAGCTATTTGGGTGGCATTTTTGTGAGCGAGCAGGCAGTGGGTGTAGCCAACGCAAAGCGCAATTCAGTGGCAGGTCTGGAGTTTAATCTGCTCACCCCAAATAATCGCTGGGTGGGAAAGGCCTTTGTTCAAAAAGCCCTGTACGATGGACTTCAAACCAACAAGGGATATGCACATGCTTCCTTCCTCTTCTACAGAACCCTGAAATGGGAGGCCATGTGGAACCACGAATATGTTTCGGGCAAGTTCCGTGCCCCCACCGGTTTTGTGCCACGAATTGAAAACCGCGACCCCAAAATTGGGAAAACATTTTTTATGAGCTATGGCCGACTGGAACCCATGGTCAGCCGTATTTTTTATCCCAAAAGCAAGGTAATCAATAATTTTTCAATCAACCTATTCAACAGCACTTACACAGACAGTAATTACCGCATAACAGAGGCCATTACAACGTTTTCAGGTAAAATGCTGTTGCAAAACAGTGCCAGTTTTCGAATCGCCGCAAACCGCGAGTTCTTTTGGCTATTTCAACCGTTTAACCCCGTGAGGCCAAGAGATACCAACTTTCTTTCTGTCGGTGAATATTGGTTTCAAAGTATTTCGGCCACCGCAACCAGTAACAATCGCAGACCCCTGAACGGTTCACTGGAATGTCAGTATGGTTCCTATTTCGGCGGAGAGAAGCTATCACTTACAGGTGCCCTTCAGTGCCGCATCCAACCACGTTTTCTGTTCACATTAAATTATCGGCGCATTGACGTAGATATTCCCAAACTTGGCAAATCAACCCTGAACCTGGTAGGAGCCAAAACCGAGTATAGCATTAGCACCACCATGTATTTTACTGCCTTTCTGCAATATAATACCCAGGAAGACAATGTGAACATGAACATACGCTACCAATGGCGTTATCGCCCCATGAGCGACTTTTTTGTGGTGTATTCTGAAAATTATGATCCCCAATTTCTAACCAAAAACCGCAGCCTGGCCTTTAAGTGGGTATATTGGTTTAACACTTGATCCAGATTGTGGCTGGAAATATCATTATTACCGAAGATACCCACCATAGCGTTTCACTGAGGTGAGCTGGGTTGCACTGATGGTGTGGTTTTAACCCCGGAGGGGTCAAATAATAGTAAGCAGGTGCGATAGCGCCGGGTGGGCGACACAAGGAGCGCCTGGGGCCCCTCACGCCAACTGCTGCAACTGAATCAGCTTGTGGTACAAGCCCTGTTTGGCTAACAGCTCCTCATGGGTGCCCACTTCTGTAATGCGTCCCTGATCCATCACCACAATCAAATCTGCGTGGGTTACCGTACTCAGACGATGCGCTATGATGATGCTGGTGCGGTTCTGCATCAGTTTTTCCAGTGCGGCCTGCACGGCCTTTTCACTCTGGCTGTCCAGTGCGCTGGTGGCTTCGTCCAGGATTAAAATCTGTGGATCTTTCAGCAGGGCACGGGCTATTCCCAGCCGCTGCCGCTGCCCACCGCTGAGCTTACTGCCCCGCTCTCCGATGTTGGAATTATAGCCCTCTGGCAATAGTTCAATGAACTCGTGTGCATAAGCCGCTTTGGCCGCATCAGAAACTGCATTTTCATCGGCTTCCGGTTTCCCAAGGGCAATGTTGTTGCGAACAGACTCGTTGAACAAAATACTCTCCTGACTCACCATACCCATCAGCTGCCGCAGGTCATCTTGCCTGAATTCCCGAAGATCATGACCATCCAGCAAAATGCTACCGGAAACTACATCGTAAAAACGGGCTATTAAATCCGTAAAGGTAGTTTTGCCCGCACCGCTGGGTCCCACCAAGGCAATGGTTTGCCCTTTTTTAATGGTAAGGTTGATATGATGCAAAACCGGTTTTTGGGGGTCATAACCAAACGAAACTTCCCTGAATTCAAGGCTGTGCTCAAACGACGGCACTTTGGGGTAAAATGGATCCTGAACCCGCACCGGTGCATTCACCAGCTCTTCTATGCGGTGCAGACTGGCTTGTCCGCGCACAGCCGCCGAATACGAGGAACTCAGTGCCTTGAACGGATTAATCAGTTGGCTGAATATGGCAAAATAGGTGAGGAAAAACTCCGGATTTAATGTGCCCCCAAACACCATGTTGCCTCCCAGCCACAATAGTGCTGCAGATACTGCGATTCCAATGGTTTCGCTAAGGGGGGAAGATAAATCATACCTGCGTTGCACACCTATATTGTTTCGGGTGTAGGACCAGTCTTCCGTGCTGTATTTCTGCCTGAAAAATCCGGCTGCATTAAATGCCTTGATGATGCGCATACCGCTAATGCTTTCTTCAAACGAAGACATGATCCGCCCCGCCAGTTCCTGATTACGCTTGCTTTTCCTGCGCAGACTGCGGCTCAGCAGGCCAATAAAAATGGCGGTGAGCGGCAGGAAAATGACAATGTATAGGGTCAGCTGGGGCGAGAGAAATATCAGGGCACTGAGAAACAACAGAATAGTAAGCGGCTGCATGTAAAGGGCCTCCAGGGATACCATCAGCGCAAATTCAATCTCTTTCATGTCGTTGCTCATGCGCGAGAGCAAATCTCCTTTGCGTTCTTCGTTGAAATAAGCCACAGGCAGTTCCAAACAGCGGTTATAAATGTTCATGCGCATGTCGCGAACCGCCAAGTTGCGCAGTTTGGCCATCACGCTCATCGCAGCAAAACGACTCAGGTTTTTGATGATGGTAATGATTACAAGTGCGACACACAAAAACGCCAGCGCCCTCAGGGGATCGCCTTTGGCCATGCTACTGAACCAGTGTATAAACTGCTCATATTTGGCAGCAAACCAGTTGCCCACTTCCAAACCCTTGGTATCAAGACTGGGAGCTGCATCGGCGGGTTTAAACAGAAACTTGAGCACCGGCATGATCATGAGCAGGGTACCCAAGTGCAGCAATATGTAAAGCAGGTTGAAGCCGAAATTCAGAAAAATCAGCCCTTTATAGGGCCGTGCATGACGAAAAAACTGCAGAATGGCTTTCACCTGTTTGCGAAATTACGCAAATTTGCATGGAACATGGGAAAAAGCATCAGTTTAGGGTTAATTCTGCTACTTTTTGCAGGTTGTCAGGGGAATTTGGAAGAGCGTGCGCAGAAGCAGACAGATAGTATTTACATATCTGCCGTAACCCATGAACGTCAGCAAAAAGACGATGCCTTTGCCATGTCTGCCAACAGTCCATTCAGGGATGTGAATACAGAATTTACCGGTTTGCAGTATTATCCGGTTACATCTGAATGGAAGGTAAATTGTGATTGGGACAAAAGCCGCTCAGGCGATACGGCCCGGATGCCGGATTCCAAAGGAACCATGCGAACATATCAGCTGGCCGGCACCTTCAAATTTCGCCTGAAAAACCGCAATTTTGAGATACCTGCCTACTTCGAGGATTCCGCAAAAACCTTGTTTTTTGTGATGTTCCGAGATTCTTCCAATACCACCGAAACCTATCAGGGTGGTCGTTATATCGAGTTTCAGCATGCCGGAGGAGACGATATAGTGCTCGATTTTAACCGGGCGTTCAATCCCTATTGCCATTACAACCACAATTACGCCTGCCCCGTGGTACCCCCGTCCCACTTCATTCCGCTATTTATCCGTGCCGGCGAGCGCAGGTATGCCAGGATGTAGCCCGATAGTTTATTCGTCTATTGGTTTATCGGGGTTAATCCATGGCTGTTTTTTACAAATCTAAGCGCCCTCAACCTCCACGTTCATTCCTTCATTTTTTAATTTTTCATTAAAAAACTTATCCGGAACAAACCCAACTATTAAACAAATAAACCAATAACTATTGTTCTAGCACAGACAAACTGTAGACTATAAACTGTTATCTGTCAACTAAAAATAGTTTTCGTGGTTTTCCGGCTTCACCGAAGGATGCCAGTGGTGATAAAGCCCCTCGCAACGCGTACGCAATGGCAAAATGCCACACTCATAAAACCTAAAAAACATATCCCAGTCTTCACCGCCCCAGCTTCTGAAATTTTCGTCATACACCATGGCTTTGCCATGCCACTGTTTATGCCCGGCAAATAAGCCCGTTCCGGCACTCAGCCATTTCCACTCGGCACTGTCTGGCCCCAACTGGCTTTGACACACCGGAAACCACACAGTTTTTTTGCTAACATAGCACCTGATTTGCTTTTCCAAGTCAAGCGGTAAGGTCATATCGGCATCGCACACAAAAACAAGGTCTCCTTTTGCCTGGTTTACCGCCTGGTTGAATGCTATTGACCTGGCAAATTCTGCTGTTTTACATTGCCAAACCAGCTCGCCGTTCCAGTTTGCCTTCAACCAAGCTTGCAGCTCCGTCGCATCAGCACTGCCCTGGTCGTAAACCGATAAGCCGAAAGCACCGTTTATGTTTAAGGCAGACAGCGAGGTCACCATTCTTTTTAGGTTCTCTGACCTGTCTTTTACACCCACACAAACCCAGATGGTATCTGTGCTCTTTTTAGCCCATATAAGTCCCAGTAATCCTTTAATGTCTGTGACTACTGTGCCATAGCCCAACCGTTTTCGCTGAGGGCTTTTCAGCCAGAACCAGGCAAATCGTTTCAGGGCCTTCCACACGGTACTATGGATTTTCGGGGTGATTGATGAAATCAGAATGGTCCTGCTGTTGGTCCACCATCCTTCGGTAGTAGCCACCTTCCATGCCCATAAGGGATTCGTGACTGCCTTGTTCAATGATTTTTCCTTGTTTCAAAACCACAATGGTATCGGCATGCCGTATGGTGCTGAGCCGGTGTGCAATAACAATGCTGGTGCGTCCCTTCATCAGCGTTTTCAACGCCGCCTGCACCTGTTGTTCGCTTTCGGTATCCAGACTGCTTGTAGCTTCATCTAAAATAAGCAGTTGCGGATTTCTGAGCATGGCCCTGGCAATGGCAATTCGCTGACGCTGCCCTCCGCTCAGTTTGATGCCCCTGTCACCCACCACCGTATCATACCCTTCCGGAAATGCTGTAATAAAATCATGGGCATTGGCCATTTTGGCCGCCTGAATAACATCCTGTTTAATTGCCCCCGGTTTGCCATAGTGGATATTGTCATAAATACTGCCGCCAAACAACAATATTTCCTGCGGCACCAACGCCAGCTTGCTTCTACATTCAAACAATCCCATTTCAGCAATTGGACTTCCTCCCAATGTAATATGGCCCGAATCCGGCTCATAAAAACGATAAAGCAAATTAATAATGGTGCTTTTACCTGCACCGCTCGGTCCTACAATGGCCAGGGTTTTTCCTTCAGGCACATGGATGGAGACCTCGTCCAGTACCCGGTAATCTGGTCTGCCGGGATATCCGAATGTGACCTTTTCAAAAACCACCTCGCCTTTGGCTGATATGTCAGCTCCCTTTAGGTGAAGGGCTTCAGTAGGTTTTTCTATCAGATCCAGTACCCTTTCCACAGCACCCAGGGTTTTTTGAATTTGCACAAACTGCTCAGCCATGCCGCCAATACTGCCGCCAATGAACCCGGTGAAGAACATGAAACTGATGAGCTCACCCAGCGCCATGTCGCCGGATCTTACCATGCCCAGTCCCAGAAATATTAGCCATACGATGCTGCCAAACAGACAAACGATAATAAAGCTGCTGAAAGCACCCCGCATCAGTCCACGGAAAATGCTCTTTTTTCGCAGCTGTTCCACATCTCGTCCATAGCGCTCTATTTCATAGTGTTCATTGGTAAATGCTTTCACATTTTGAATACCTGTGAAGGTTTCTTCTGCAATGACGCTGTTGTGCCCGGTGAGTTCCTGCACCTGTCTTCCGATTTTGCGGATAAACCTACCAAAAAATAAAGAAACGATTACCACCATAGGCACGGTTCCGAGCATGTACAGCGACAGGGTATTGCTGGTGAAAAACAAATAAACAATACCCCCGATAATTACCATCAGCTGCCTCAAAAACATTGCCAGGTTGCTGGTGAATGTATCCTGTATCTGCCCGATATCGGCGGTGAAGCGACTCAGTAAATCCCCTATGCGGTTCTGGTGAAAAAAGTCCATGTTTTGCAGCAGCACAGACTTGTAAAGTCGGTTTCGCAAAGTGGCAGTGAGGTTTTCGGCTACCCGCACATACAATCCTATGCGAAGGAACGAGAAAACAGCTTGTGCCAGAAAGAGGTACAAAAACACCATGGCACTTTCCTGTAGGCGGTTTACATCGGTGTAGGCATCCACCATCCTTCCCAGCAGGTCCGGGAATAATAGTGCCGTACCGGCAGTAACAGCCAGAAACAGTGTCCCCAGTGCCAGCAACCATTTATCAGAGGCGGGCATAAGTCCAAACAGCCTTAGGGATTTTCGAATGGCATTTTTGCTTATTTTGTGTTTGGGTATATCTCTGCGCTCCATGGTTTTCACTGCAAAGTTCATCTAATTCATGGATTATTTTGAATAGACATTAAATTAGGGTAAATTCGTCGAATGAAAATAAAAACGGCGCGGTTTCTGTTGGCAAGTGTGCGCCGGCTGTTTTATCCCCGGGTTTGCGTTCTATGCCGTCTTGCCCTGGTTAAATCCGAGCGGCAACTCTGTGCATTTTGCCTGCGTAAACTACCCAAAACCCGTATTTTAAATGCTGCCCATAATCCTGTTTTTGATATTTTCAGGGGCCGCATTCCCATAAGAAATGCAGGTGCTTTTCTGGTATTCAGGAGCGGTGGCATAGCCAGGCAGTTGCTCCACGAAATAAAATATAAAGACAATCGGGACCTTGCTATATGGCTGGGTGAATTGTATGCCGCTGAATTAATTGAAACGGGTATGATGCAGGTAGATTTTATTATTCCTGTTCCGCTCCACCGCCGAAAACAAAAACAGCGCGGCTACAATCAAAGTGAGGCATTTGCATTGGGAATCGGTGATAAATGGAAGGTTCCTGTACATACTGATTTACTGCTTCGCAAAACATTTACCCAAACACAAACCCGAAAGTCAAGATGGGAGCGCTGGCGCAATGTGCAGGAAGTATTTGTTGCCGGTAACCCAGAACAAATAAAAGGGAAGAACATTTTACTGGTGGATGATGTGGTCACCACCGGAGCAACACTGGAAGCGTGTGCCAGAGTGTTGATGGACGCCGGTGCAGAACGTGTTGATATCTACACTATTGCATTTGCAAAAGAGTAGGGCGGATTCATTAGACAAATAATTATTGGCAATCAGCCACTTTTTGGGTAAATTTGCCTCTATTCAACTTATTCATTTACCATGAAAAAAATCACCATATTCTTGCTGTTGCTGGTTTCGCTGTTTCAGCTAAAGGCGCAGTATTCTTCCACCAACATTCAGGGCGTTATTGTGCCAAAATACATGGGTTCGGGTGGATCTACCCGCCTGCCTGTGACGTGCAGATTGCGTATTGTGGGCCTGAATCCAAGTACAATGTATCAGTATTCATCCAGGGGTATGGCTTACACCGATCTGGCAGCTACAACTGATTTTGCAGGTGCAGGCAATCCCATGCTCATAGACACGCTGGGATTCAAATATTATACAGGCAGTTCAGTTAGCTTCTCCACCGGAGCATCCATTGATACGTTTTACACTGATAAAACCGGTACTTATGAAGGATGGTTTGGCTTTGTTTACACAGCCAACTCCCGCTTTGCAGCTGGAAAACATGTTTATTTTGGACTTACTGTGAGAGGGGGCATCACACCAACAACGCACCGCATGTACTGTTCTGATTCTGTTAGAGTACTGGGCTTCTCTTCCACTTCCAATACCGGTGATAGTTTCTGCACCGCAGTTTGGGGTAAATCTATGACTGCAGCACGCAATTTTGTGGCTACCTATGATGATGCAGTCGGTTTAGATCGGCCACTGTCTTTGACATATGCAGAGTCAGAGGGAATCACGGTTGCAAGCAGTGCTGGTTTTTATACAGATAGTGTAAACGGCAAAACAGGTAATTGGGGTGCCATCATGCCAAATACCAATAAAAACGGTATTCGCCGTGTGGTGAGCTACGATTTCAAAACCGCTCGTGAACTCTATGCCAATACCGATGCAGATGGTGTCTGGGGCCCCGGCAACAAAAATACTGTTGACCCCAAAGGCGGTCTGACATCTCCGGTTAATCTAGGCCTCGATGATGCCGCACTCACCAGTCCTC
>JBILTS010000193.1:0-2854 GCA_044371405.1 Bacteroidia bacterium | reverse complement strand
GATAACTTCTTTTTGACGAATAAACTGATTCTGAAATTGCTCTGCCTGGGCCCGAATATCTTTACTTGTATTGCTTTTAATTATTTCCTGAAGGCGATTTTCAAATGATAAAACTTCATCCCGGGATAATTCCAATATCGAATTCCATGTTGCGTGCAATTGATGCAACTCTTTGATGTAAATATTGTTTGACATAGCAACACGAAGCTACGTCGCGCATTTTGCGCTTAACATGACTAACGTCGCCTGGAGTCCGAATTACACAGCGAAACTCTCACCGCAACCACAGGTGCGGGAAGCATTGGGATTGATGAAATTGAATCCCTTGCCATTCAATCCATCACTGAAATCGAGCTCTGTACCGCATAGATACAGAAAGCTCTTCATGTCGCAAACCACCTTGAGATTCTCGTCGCCAAAAACCATATCTCCTGGCTGCGATTCGTTGTCGAAATCAAGCTGATAGGTGAGACCTGAACAGCCACCGCCCTTAACGCCTACCCGAACGAAATATTCAGGAGCGCTGATTCCCGCCTCCTGCATAAGGTCGTGCACCTTGCTGCGGGCTTTATCGGTAATGGTGATATCCGCGGTATCGGTGAGCATGGTTTATTAGTGGTGGGACTTTTATTCTACTATGGGCTCCAAACCCTGCTTTACGCGATAATCATTGATGGCAGCGCGGATGGCGTCTTCGGCCAACACAGAGCAATGGATTTTAACGGGTGGCAAAGCCAACTCCTCTACAATATCCATATTGTCTATGGTCAAGGCCTGATCCACCGATTTTCCTTTTAGCCATTCGGTAGCCAATGAAGAGGAAGCAATAGCAGAACCGCAGCCAAAGGTTTTGAATCGGGCATCTTCAATAACACCGGTTTCAGGATTAACCTGAATTTGCAAACGCATAACGTCTCCGCACTCAGGGGCACCTACCAGTCCTGTGCCTACATTCGCACTTGCTTTATCAAGGGTACCCACATTGCGGGGATTATTGTAGTGGTCGATTACTTTTTCACTGTATGCCATATCGTTTTGCTTATTGGGTTTTCAATACAAAGTTAATTACTATTTAGAATCTTTCCAAACAAAATTAGTGTTCGGTCCATTGCACAGATTTGAGGTCGATGCCTTCCTTGAACATTTCCCAAAGGGGGCTCATGTCGCGAAGACGATTAACAGCATCTGTTACACATTTGATGGTGAAATCGATTTCCTCATCGGTTGTATAGCGGCTGAGGCCAAATCGCAGGGAGCTGTGGGCCAGTTCATCATCGAGTCCCAAACTTTTGAGCACGTAGCTGGGCTCCAGCGATGCAGAAGTGCATGCAGAGCCGGAAGAAACGGCAATGTCTTTGATGGCCATCATCAGGCCCTCTCCTTCCACATACTTGAAACTGATATTGGTGGTATGGGGCAGGCGATGCTCTTTGGAGCCATTTAGGTATGATTCTTCCATGGTGAGCAGGGAGTTTTCCAGGCGATCCCGCATTTTGATGATTCTTTCTGTATCAGGGGCCATTTCCAGGCGCGCTAGCTCGGCTGCTTTTCCAAAGCCCACAATGCCGGGTACATTGAGTGTACCGCTGCGCATGCCACGCTCATGTCCGCCGCCATCCATCTGGGCAGTTACCTTTACCCGGGGATTTTTGCGGCGCACATACAAGGCACCGATGCCTTTGGGGCCATACATTTTGTGGGCTGTAAAGCTCATCAGATCAATGTTGTCGGCAATTACATCCACAGGAATTTTACCAACCGCCTGCGTTGCGTCTGAATGAAACAGTACGCCATGTTTTTTACAAACGGCGGCAATTTCGCGGATGGGCTGGAGTACACCAATTTCGTTATTACCAAACATGATGGTCACAAGGATGGTGTCAGGGCGGATGGCTTCTTCAACCTGCGCTACCGTAAGTAAACCATTCTCGGCAGGATGAAGGTAGGATATTTCAGCACCCTGCTTTTCCAAGTGTTTGCAGGTGTCCAGAATGGCTTTATGCTCCGTAACAGCAGTGATGATGTGTTTGCCTTTTTCAGCGTACATCTCAAAAACACCTTTAAGCGCGAGGTTGTTGCTCTCAGTTGCGCCGCTGGTAAAAATGATTTCCTTTTCACTGGCCCCAATCAAAGTTGCTATTTGCTCACGGGCATAATCCACGGCTTCTTCAGCTTTCCAGCCAAAGGGGTGGTTACGGCTTGCCGCATTACCAAAATCTTCCGTAAAGTATGGTATCATGGCATCCAACACCCTGGGATCTACCTTGGTGGTGGCGTTGTTATCGAGATATACTGGCAATTTCATCGTCTTATTTAGATTGATTCTAATTTGCAAAAGTAACACCAATCATGCCAATTCTGTTTCAAGCCCACATGAATTTTTTCGATGTGTGAGGATTGCTTTACTTTGCCACATGAAACAGGTGGAACATATTGGTATTGCCGTGAATAATCTGGAAGCATCTATTGCTCTGTACACGAAACTTCTGGGAAAATCTCCCTATAAAACAGAGGAGGTAGAAAGCGAAGGGGTTATCACAGTATTTTTTGATGCCGGCAACACTAAAATTGAGTTACTGGCGGCAACCCGGGATGACAGCCCTATCGCCAAATTCATAGAAAAGCGGGGTGAGGGCATACATCACCTTGCATTCGCGGTTGAAAACATCAAAGAACAATTGAAGGAAAAAAGCAGTTTTGGGTTTGAGTTGATTAATGCAGAACCTAAAGATGGTGCCGACAATAAATTAATCGCGTTTTTACATCCGAAAAGTACCGGAAATGTTTTGGTAGAAATGTGCCAGGATAAGGGGTAATTTTGCTTTATTGGTTTAATTGTTTATTAGTGTATTAT
>JBILTS010000009.1:0-33950 GCA_044371405.1 Bacteroidia bacterium | reverse complement strand
AATGAAGCCAGTTAACCGGCAGTAATACAATATCATCCCCAATGCTGAATGGAGAAAAGCTACCCATATAACCGGTGTAGGTGAGTGATGTGCTGGTTGAACTGGTGGTGCCTGTTTGTTTCTGCCAGGTAGAGCCATCAAAGTGAAAAAGCGCAGGGGTGTTTACCATATAATTTTCTCCAATATTCCAGTAGAAAGTGAAATTTACTCCTGTTCCGCTATTGGCAGTTGGTGTAGATTTGTTAATTAACCAGGTTCGTTTTATTCTTGGTTTTGTAACGACAGAACCTGAGGTTCCGCCATCGTAAATTTCATCGAGGATTCGCACTGAAAATTCATCAGAAGCACTAGTGTTATTTCTAATATTTACTGGATTATAAGAGCTATTACCAACAGGGAAGTGGAAGTTTGAAAATCTTAAAATATTTTTTTGCAGGGATCCTGTTCCTGATGTTTGAACATAATTATTACTGTTGCCCCCGTTTGCATTACCTCCGAGATTTAAATTAAAATTTCCAAGTATTAATTTATTTGATAATGTTAAATTTTCTACTACCGAGGTATTTCCATCCAGGGTTTTGGTATTGCTGCCTGCAATACTTAGGTTTTGATAGGGAATGGCTGAAACAATGTTTTGGGGTCCACTTCCATTATATTCAATAGTGTTCCCAAAGGTTAGCCAGTTGCGTATATTGGTCGAAGTTACAGTTAGGGTGCCACTCACACCTATCGTTCCGCTTTGTAAAGTAATATCATTATTATTTTTATTGCCACTAATGATGAGGTTATTATAATTTATAGCACCTAAAAATTGCGTACCTGTTCCATTGTAATTAAACGTACAGCCTGAATTGATCAGCATATACGAACCGGTTGCAGATACTACCATATTTTTGGCAATACCAATAGTCCCCGAACTCGGCAGTATAATTTCAGCTGAACCCGATCTGGTACCGCTTATGTCAAGATTATGGTAATTGATGGCACAAATGGTTTGTGAGTTTGTACCATTGTATTTAACAGTACTGCCAGTAACGGCCATTGAATAATTGCCGGTAGCGGTAAAGGAAAAAATACCAGCAATACTGATAATACCTGAACTTTGAAGGGAAATGGTGGAAGTACTTGTTCTGGCCCCGCTGATGGTAAGATTAAAATAATTGAAGGCGTCGATGGTTTGTGTACCCGTTCCGTTATATTCAATGGTGCTGCCTGTATTAATTATTGTATAGTTGCCTGTGGCGGTTAGTGAGAAATTTCCGGCAACACCAATAATACCAGAACTTGGTAGTGTAATATCAGGTGTCCCCGTTTTGGTTCCGCTTATGTTGAGATTAAAATAATTCATGGGCCAGATAGTTTGCGCCCCAATTCCGTCATAATTGACTGAGCTGCCAGTGCTGACAATCGAGTAAGTACCGGTGGCTGTTATTGAAAAATTTCCGGCAATGCCGATGATTCTTGCATTTGGCAGAGTTATGGTGGCAGATCCAGTTCGTAAGCCACTGATTTCTATATTATGGTAATTTATGGCACAAATGGTCTGTGAACCTGTTCCGTTGTATCTAACAGTGCTTCCAGTGTTGGCCAAAGTATAGGTGCCCGTAGCGGTTAAAGAAAATGTTCCGGCAATACCAATTATTTCTGAACTTTGCAGTGTAATGATGCTGTTGTTTTTTATGCCGCTGATAGTGAGGTTGTTATAGTTTAACGAACTTATTTTTTGGTTTCCTGTCCCATTATAGTCAATTGTATTGCCAGAATTTACCCAAGTTACCGAACCTGAAATACCATTTGTACAATCGCCGGCTATTTTTATATTCCCTGATGCCAAGGTGATTGCAGGTGTTGCTATTCTGGTACCGGCTATGATTAAATGGTTATATTCCAAGGCGGCAATAGTCTGTGCCCCAGTGCCTGCATAAGCAAAGGTATTGCCCGTATTTACCCAGCTACCCACATTGCTTAGGGTGTTTGTCATGTTACCCCGCACAGATATGATTCCGCTGCCCAGGGTAATCGTACCAGATGCTCGGTTATTGCTCAGCGTTAGGTGGTGGTATTGGCCGGGCGCAATGGTTTGACTGCCTGCACCATTATAGTTTACGGTAGAACCTGATTCGCAGATTAAGTAAAGTCCGCTTGGATCTGTGGCAATTTCCAGGTTGGTATTGTTGGTTAAACGGTAGGCACCACTGACGGTATTGACACCCGTGCTAAATGTGATGGCGCTGGTGCCGTCGCCCAGCACTATATATGAGTCGGTGCCCGAAACAGCCCAGTTTCCACCTAAAGAAACCGTGCTCCTGTTGCGAATGACAAAAATCTGATTGGCTGTAATGAAATCAGTAGGGCTGGTTCCGGTTCCATCTGTGTTGGTTCCCCAGGTGGCCAAAACATCCAGATTGCCACTGCTCTTGGAGTAATAAACATTAGGGCCGCATGTACCAGCTGCAACGCCGCCGTCTGAAATGGTCCATCCTTTTCCTGTGGGCGTTGCCGTGGTTAGGTTGCTGCGCAGCGAAGTTACATTTGTTCCATAACTTCTGCCACTTGCCCCCAGAGTTCTACCGGTTGCCGTGCTGCTCAGTGACCACCCGGTCAATGTTTTTGAATAGTTGTCACAGCTCATTCCGCAATTGTCGAACATCATTTCTAATGAAACAGCGCTATTGAGAATCCAGTTACCTAAGTTGTGATTAAAAGAACTCGCACTAGAAAACATATCTCGCATCGTAGCGACATTCCCTGTATTCCAGCTGCCAATGTTTTGGTTAAATGAAAAGGCACTGGAAAATAATCCACTCATATTGGTCACATTGGAAGTATTCCAATTGTTAATGTTAGATGGTCCATTTAGGTTTAAACAGGCATTGAACATTCCGCTCATATCTAATACGCCATTTAAATTTGGTAAATCTGTGGCCGTTATTTGCAAGTTGGAACAGCCCAGAAACATACTATTCATAGTGGTCCAGGAAGTGTTTCCCCATTGAGTTACATCTGTGAGTCTGTCTCTGTTCGTTCCAAAGTTTATATAAAAACGTTGCAAATTGGTAGGGGCTATGCGAAGTTCAATTGTGGCATTTTGAGGCAATCCACTGATGGTTCGGCTGGTACCTGAACTTGAATTAAAAGTGCCACTCCCGCTGGCAGTACCCGGTGAAATTTCCTGCCAGGTGTAGGATATAGAACCACCGGTATTGGTGGTGTTGAATGTTATGGATGTCAAGCCACCGCTCACGGCACTGCCCGTCTTCGACAAATCCCATCGTGTAACAAAGTCATTGATGCTTTGAGCTCGCAGATTCAAAGCCCCCAATAGGAATAAGGAAATGATACAAAATCTAAAGATCCTGGCAAATAGGATGTGAATGAATTTTGACTTATTCATAATTAGTATTATATCTAAGATTATAACAAAATTAAACAAACACTACTTAAAAACCAAGTGTAAAGCACAAAAATTGTAAAATAAAATCTAAATACATGCAGGAGCATGAAGGATTGAGTAAATAAAAATATCGTTTGCGGCTGTTTTAAATTTAACATCAGCCGGGTTTTTACGGTGGTGGATCCTGTCAGATTTAGGTGAGGGACATCGCTTCCGGAAATGAATTAACACTAATGCTGAATCAGCAATTTATGGTTTTCTGCAAAACCTTCCCCGGTAACCTTCACCTGATACACCCCGTCACTTAGCGTTTGAAGATGCAATGCTGCCTTGCCGGCATGACTGTTGCCTTTAGTAACAAGTTTCCCGGAGGATGAGAATACTTCCCACATAAATTGAAAATCAGATTCGGGTGCCATTAAAGTACACATGCCTGAGGTAGGATTGGGCGATATCTTAAAAATCCCGTTTTTGAGTATGGGTTGATTTTTTTGCATACAAACACTGCTGTAACTGGTATATCCATCATCATCAACGGTGCGTACACGGTAGTAATTTATCTCATCAAGTGGTTTTGCATCCGTGAATGAATAGTGACGTAAATTGTGGCCGTATTCTGAATCATAAATTTTGCCAATGGTATGGTAGGTAATTCCTTCAGCACTTCGTTCTATCCAAAAAGTAGGTTTGTTGTTTTCTCCCGTTATGCTCCAATGAATTTTATTGGATTGGTTTTGTCCTGATTCACAGTGGAAATGAAGCCAGTTAACCGGCAGTAATACAATATCATCCCCAATGCTGAATGGAGAAAAGCTACCCATATAACCGGTGTAGGTGAGTGATGTGCTGGTTGAACTGGTGGTGCCTGTTTGTTTCTGCCATTTGGTTCCGTTAAAATGGTAAAGGGCGGGGGTGGTCACCGAAACCATCTCTCCACTGTTCCAATTGAATGTAAAATCTACACCACTGCCACTGTTGGCAGTTGGTGTGGTTTTGTCTATCAGCCAGGTTCGTTTCACGCGAGGTTCAGTGGCAACGTTACCCGTTGTTCCGCCATACATCACTTCATCCAATATGCGAACTGAAAATTCATCTGAGGATGTGGTATTGTTGGTAATGCTCACCGGATTATAAGCACTGTTTCCCACGGGAAAATTGAACGCAGTTGATGTGCCAATGTTCTTTTTCATGGTTCCTGTACCAGAGGTTTGCACATAATTACTGCTGCTACCCCCGCTGGCATTGCCACTGAGGGTGAGGTTAAATGCTCCCAGAATAAGTTTGTTAGACAAGGTTAAATCTCCCGCTACCGTGGTATTACCGTTCAAGGTTTTGGTGTTGCTGCCGGCGATGCTTAGGTTGCGGTAAGGGATAGAAGAAATAATTGTCTGTGCACTGCTGCCGTTGTATTCCAGAGTATTTCCGGTGGTGGTCCAGCTGCCTATGTTGGTGGCTGAAACGGTTAATGTGCCGCCTACTCCGATATTTCCACTTTGCAGTGTAATGGGATTGCTGTTTTTGTTTCCGCTGATGGTGAGGTTCTCATAATTGAAAGCGGCCACCTGTTGTGCGCCAGTACCATTGTAATTAAAAGTATTACCCGTGGTAGTCCAACTGCCTACGCCTGTTGCGCTGAAAGTGGCATTGCCTGTCACCGATACGGTGCCACTGGGCAGGGTAATGGCAGGAGAACCGCTGCGCGCACCGCTGATGGTGAGGTTATTGTAGTTTATAGCCGCAACACTTTGTGCTCCGGTGCCATTGTAATCTACCGTGCTGCCGGTATTGGCCAGGGAGTAAGTACCGGTGGCGGTTACAGACAAGGTTCCGGCAACGCCAATGGTGCCCGAATTTTGCAAGGTAACAGTAGGAGAACCTGTTCTGGCACCACTGATGGTGAGGTTGTTGTAGTTCATAGCCGTCACAGTTTGTGCTCCTGTGCCATTGTATTCCACTGTACTGCCGGTGGTCACCCAGCTGCCTACATTGGTAGCAGTGAAACTTACCGTTCCTGCGATACGGATACTGCTATTTTGTAGGGTAATGGTTCCGTTATTTTTATTTCCACTTGCAGTGAGGTTATTATAATTAAAAGCCCCAATCTGCTGAGCTCCGGTTCCGTTATAATCTATAGTATTACCAGAATTGCTCCATGTTATGGTTCCGGTGGATGAGTTGGATCCATTTCCGGCAATGGTAATGGTTGCGGAAGGCAAAATTACCACACGGCTGCTGCCGCTAATTGTAAGATTATTGTATGGTATCGCAGAGGAAACGCTCTGCGTAACTGTACCATTAAAATCAACGGTGTTGCCAGTGGTAATCCAACTTCCTACATTACTTGCTGATACATTCAGTGTGGCTGCTACACTGATGGTTCCGTTTTCAAGCATGATGGCACCATTATTTTTGTTACCGCTAATAGTGAGGTTGTTGTAATTAAACGCTGCCACCTGTTGCGCACCTGTTCCGTTGTAATTAATTGTATTTCCTGCTGTGGTCCAGCTTCCTATCCAGGCGGCAGTGAAACTCGCATTGCCTGCTACAGATATAGTGCCACTTTGTAGTGTTATGGTAGGATAGTTGGGGCGCGAGCCACTGATGATAAGGTTGTTGTAGTTGATAGCAGCAATGGTCTGATCTCCAGTGCCATTATAGTCAAATATATTGCCGGTATTATTCCAGTTTCCAACATTGCTTAAGTTGTTGGTAAGGGTACCACGCACAAAAATGGTTCCACTTCCAAGGGTAATCGTTCCACCACCCCTGTTGTTACTTAAGGTTAGGTTGTCATATTGACCGGGAATTATTGTTTGGTTACCGGTACCGTTAAAATTAACTGTAGAGCCTGTTTCGCAGTTTATATTTAGACTGGTAGAGTTTGAAGCAATTTGCAATGTTGCATTTTTCGTTAACCGATAGTTTCCACTGATGGTATTGGAGCCTGTGCTGAAGGTGATGGTGGTGCTTCCGTCACCCAACACAATGTATGCGTCGGTTCCCGAAACTGCCCAGTTTCCGCCTAAAGAAACCGTGCTCCTGTTGCGAATGACAAAAATCTGATTGGCTGTAATGAAATCAGTAGGGCTGGTTCCGGTTCCATCTGTGTTGGTTCCCCAGGTGGCCAAATCATCCAGATTGCCACTGCTTTTGGAGTAATAAACATTAGGGCCGCATGTACCAGCTGCAACGCCGCCGTCTGAAATGGTCCATCCTTTTCCTGTTGGTGTTGCCGTGGTTAGGTTGCTGTGCAGCGAAGTTACATTTGTTCCATAAGTTATACCCCATGCCCCCAGAGTTCTACCGGTTGCCGTACTACTCAGTGACCATCCGGCCAATGTTTTTGAATAGTTGTCACAGCTCATTCCGCAATAGTGTAGCATGCTTGTTAATATAACTGAGCTATTTAGAACCCAATTACCTAAGTTCTGATCGAATGCACTCGCATTAAAGAACATGGCTCCCATGTTGGTTACATTTGATGTGTTCCAACTGCTAATATCTTGATTGAATGAATTTGCAGCATAAAACATGGCACTCATGTCAGTAACATTTGAAGTATTCCAATTTCCAATATTTTGATTAAACGCGGTGGCTGCGCTACATAAATAGCTCATGTTAGTTACTTTGGAGGTATTCCAGTTACCTATATTTTGATTAAATGAACCAGTTCTTGCGAACATATATGTCATGTCAGTTACATTGGAGGTATTCCAATTTGTTATGTTTCCATTAAAAGCAGTTGCTCCATCAAAAACAGACCTCATATTTGTTACCTTACTTGTGTTCCAGTTGTTAATATTTTGATTAAAATTAGTTGCAAAGCGAAATAGCGATAACATATTGGTCACGTTAGATGTATTCCAATTGTTGATGTCTTGATTAAATGCGGTTGCACCACTAAACAAACGAGCCATCGTAGTAACATTACCAGTGTTCCAGCTGCTAATATTCATATTAAATGCGGCGGCACCATAGAACATCCAATCCATGTCTGTAACCTTACCTATATTCCAAGCTCCTATGTTTTGATTAAATGCACGTGCATCCATAAATAAACCGTTCACAGATGTTATGTTTGATGTGTTCCAGCTACCAATGTTTGATGGTCCATTAAGAACAGTGCACCCCCTGAACATTTGCATCATGTTAGTAACATCGCTTAAGTTGGGTAAGTCAGTCGCTGATATATTGAGGTTGTTGCAATTATAAAACATATTTAACATGCTGTTCCATGCCGTCGTACCCCATTGAGTCACATCGGTGAGTCTGCTTCGGTCAGTTCCTTTGTTTATATAAAATTGCTGCAAATTGGTAGGGGCTATGCGAAGTTCAATTGTGGCATTTTGAGGCAATCCGCTGATGGTTCGGCTGGTACCTGAACTTGAAGTAAAAGTGCCACTCCCGCTGGCAGTACCCGGTGAAATTTCCTGCCAGGTGTAGGATATAGAACCACCGGTATTGGTGGTGTTGAATGTTATGGATGTCAAGCCACCGCTGACGGCACTGCCCGTCTTCGACAAATCCCATCGTGTAACAAAGTCATTGATGCTTTGAGCTCGCAGGTTCAAAGCCCCCAATAAGAATAGGAAAATGATACAAAATTTAAAGATTCCGGCAAATAGGATGTGTATGAATTTTGATTTATTCATAATTAGCATTATATCTAAGATTAAACAAAATTAAATAAATCCTAATTTAAAACCAAGCATATAGCATATAAATTGTAAAATAAAATCTAAATACATGCAGGAGCATGAAAGATTGAGTAAATAAAAATATCGTTTGCGGCTGTTTGAGATTAAGAATCTGCCGGGTTTTATAGTGATAGATTTCGGAAGATTTAGGCAAAGCAGTTTTAACCAAACCCTTTAGGAATGGCTGTCTGGCAGAGTTTTTTCAACCACGGGTTTACATTGCTTTCACTCAAACCATGCCGGGCCATACATATCCGGATTGGCACGGCACAGCCGGTATAGCATGATGGTTTTGATGCCCGACTTTTCTGATTTTAAAAAAACAGAAAGTCGGGTATTGCCCGAAACCCCGGTGATATCAGCGGTTTTGATAAATAGATATACACTTTGGTCGTCTACACCCATAAAATCAGATTTTTTGGTATTATACCATGCAATTTGCTCATCTCCATTGTGTAAACTGCCAATCAGCTCTGTGTTCTCAGTTAAAGACGAATCCGCAACACGAATAACCAGTAAATCATTTTTATGATAACCGGCTTTCTCAAGGGCAATATCAAATGGCTTGTTTGTTTCGATAAGCTGTGTTTGATATTCAACCTTCGTATTTGTGGCAGAATCATTCAGATAAACCATTTCACCGCTATTGAAATATTGATGCCGGGCCGCTTTACCGGTCCAGTGTTCCAGCAAGGGTATGATACCCGGATGACTACCGGAGTTAACAGCCAACACAATCGGGTTGCTTTTGAAGGGCCAATCGTTCCATTGCTTCCACAAACGCTGGTAGGAAAATGGTATTTTTGAATTGCTGATGAATTTAGGCACACAAACATCATGTTCCTGGAAAAGGTGATACATCATCACATCTTCCGGTCCGTCGGCCAGCAATAGTTTCTTTTGGCCACAGGCGTTTTTCAACACTTTTGCCTGCTCGTGGTAAACATCTTTACGGCTATCGCTGAAATACCCGCTGTTCAATAGTCCAAAACCCAATAGCAATGAAATGATGGGTATGAAATACAGTAGCTTTTTGTCTGGAAGAAGGCCAACAAAACCCAGGAAGAAAAAAGGTGCACTGAAAAGCAGCACTGAATGCTGTAATACCGGCTTGTGCAGCCACGACCAGGCATATCCAATAGCCATGGGGAGCAAAAACACCGAAAAGCACAGCAGGGTAAATTTTAAGTCACTTTTCTCAATGGGTTGGCGGCGCCAAAAAAAGGCAATGATGAATACATACATCGCTGGATATAGCATGCCATTCAGCAAATACTGAAGGTGCCTGACCGGGAAATTCAATCCGGGCTTGCCCAGCCATTCCAGCCCGCCCACTCCGAGCTGATGCATAAAAACCGGCAGGGCAGGGGCGAACAGTAAGAGCCCTATAATGGCACTCAATAACCATTTTGGGCGGAGTTTACTTTGCTTCACCAATCCGAGCAGCCAAAGAAGGGAAATGGGTAGCAGTGTAAAATAATGCAGCCAGGCGCAGGCAGCAGCCAGCAATCCCATCAGTACGAAAGCCGATTTGCCGGTTCTTTTTTCTGTCCAAACCAAACTCCATTGCCAGAAAAAGGCATTACAGCAAAGCATACCCAACGCATAGGGTCTTATTTGATTGCCCCAAACCAAGGGCAGATAGGATAGGCTGTATATAAGTGCTACCGAAAGGGCTTTGGGTGAGGTGGTAAAATTCAAGGCAGTTCTGAAAACAAAGTATACAGAACCCACAGAAAAAACAGCCATTACCGAATGCATCAACGGGGCGTTTTCTCCGAAATATCGCACCCAAAGCCATATCAGGGTTTGCATGCCGGGGGGGTGACCGTCTGGCATTACACCCAGCTGCCAGTGTTCTTGCCAGGTAGTGGCTTTCGCTCGAAAAATGGCACTCAATTCATCGTAGGTAAAAGGAATGTCAGCAATACCCCAAAACCTAATGAATGCTGATAAAATCAGTATTCCAAAAAGTCCGTAGCGAAGGTTGTTGCTTCCCACCTATGCAATGATAAAACAAAAACCCTTAGGTTTTCATTTTGTTCTTTTTGGCGCTGGGGAATAGAATATTATTTAGAATCAACCGGTAACCAGCCGAATTGGGGTGCAGGTTCAGATCGGTTGGGGGTTCGCCTACCAAATGCTGATAATCCTCCGGATCGTGGCCGCCGAAGAAGGTCCAGGTGCCTTTGCCCGCCTCGCCGTGTATGTATTTGGCTTCGCCCAAAGCGGCATTTTCGCCCATCACCAGCACATCGCTTTTAATTTTTTCTTTGTGAAAAGCCGTGGTTTGGCCCATAAAACCTTTGATGGTGCGGGTGTGGTTCTGGCAAAGAATGGAAGGAATGACATCCCATTTGGCGCTGTAATCAAACAGGGTAAACAGGTCATTATCCTCCGAAACGCCACGCCTGCGCGGATCTACGTCAATATCGCTATGCTCGTAAATGTAGGGGTTCTGTTCCAGTATGAAATCCTTGAACGCGAAGCAGTTTTCAAATTTTAAACGATTCTGGCAATCGGGATCTGAAGGAGTTCCATCAAACATGGGCCCGCAGATATCGGTGCTTTCAGCAGCCAAAGCAATATCGTAGGTATCGGTGGCGCTGCACATGGCAAACAGAAAGCCGCCACCCAGGCAAAAATCCCGGATTTTTTTGGCCACCGAAAGTTTTAATTCGCGATTGGAAGCATAGCCGTATTTAGAGGCCATTTCCTCTGCCTCGCGCACCTCATTTTGATACCACGGCGCACTGGCATAGCTGCTCCAGAATTTGCCGTATTGTCCGCTAAAATCTTCATGGTGCAAATGAAGCCAGTCGTATTCAGGGAGTTTGTTGGTTAATACCTCATCATCAAAAATAACCGTGTAGGGGATTTCGGCGTAAGTGAGCACCATGGTTACGGCATCGTCCCAGGGTTGTTTGGTTTTGGGACTGTAAACGGCAATTTTAGGCGCGGTAAGTAGTTTCACCACATTCATGTTCACCTCAGGATTGCTGATAGTGGCTTCGATGCTATTGGCTTCGCTCTCGGTAATCACGTCATAGGAAATGCCGCGAATCTTACATTCACTCTCGGTTTGCGGGGTGTGGGCAATCATAAAGCTGCCGCCTTTGTAATTCAGCAGCCAGTTCACTTCACGTCCTTCCTGCTGCAGCACCCAGAATGCCAGTCCATAGCTTTTCAAGTGGTTTTTCTGTGTTTCATCCATGGGAATGAGAATGCGTGAGGCATGCAGTCCGCAGGACAATAAAATCAGGATGGAAAACAGAATGGGGCGCATCATCTTACAAAACATCAGCAAATTTCCTGCCGATTATAACCAGGGAATAACCCAAAGATAAGGAAAAAAATCCATATATCAAAGCACGAACGTGTTCCTGTGCCTGCGCATATTGATAGAGTTCATAACCAAAGCCAGAGAAGGTGGTAAATCCGCCGAGCATGCCGGTTATCAATAGCAGTTTCATATTCTCATCCTGAATTTTTCCCATGCCCAGTCCAATTAGCAGGCACCCCAGCATATTTACGGTGAAGGTGGCCCAGGCAAACTTGGCGGTGTCAAAAGGAAGTTGTGTTCCCAAAGCGTAACGCAGCACACAGCCGATGCACCCGCCAACTCCTACCAATACAACGCCTTGAAAGTTCATGTGTGCAAATGTAACACAGGGTTGTAAATTTGCACTTCATCCATGCAGGCAGTTATTGAGAATATTATTAAGGAAACGGAATCCGTAAAACGATTTTTTCTCAAACCGCAGGCCGAGTATGAATTTCGTTTTCTTCCCGGACAATTCATTACCTTGAGCATACAGGATACAGAGCGCAGCTATTCCATTGCCAATCCTCCGGATGAAAGCGGACTGATAGAATTGTGCATTGTACTGAATCCCGGGGGCAAAGTGACACCGCTGCTTTGGCAAATGCTTCCTGGTGATACTATAGAAATATCCGAAGCGTTGGGGAGCATGATTTTACCGCAAGTGTGGGATAAAGATTTGTGTTTTATCTGCACCGGAACAGGTGTCGCGCCGTTTCGCAGCATGATTGGGCATTTGCTGAAACAAGGAGAGTTGAAACACAATATCTATCTGGTTTTTGGAAATCGCTTCAATACCGATATTCTCTACAAAGCTGAGTTTGACTCCTGGGCAGCGGAAAATCCCCAATTTCATTTTATCCCGGTATTGAGCAGGGAAGAAGGACCATACAGAACTGGATATGTACACACTGTTTATGAAGATCTGTTTGCGGACAGGCGCGATGCGCATTTCTACGTGTGCGGCTGGGAAGCCATGTGTAAAGAAGCGAGGCAACGCCTGAAGGCCATGGGCTATAACCGCAAGCAATATACATTTGAGCAATACGACGGCTGATGTATCTGGGTTTAAGGGATAGCTGGCGCCTTGCGCGCGCCCACTCAAAACCTGCCAGGTTTATTAATACTTGCAAGGTCGAGCTTTCCTATTTCATTTCCCGCTTCACGCGTAAACCCATTTTCTGGGGTATGCCCACCGCCATTGGTATAGAGCCCACAACTGCCTGCAATCTGGGCTGTCCACAATGTCCCAGTGGTTTAAAGATGTTTAACCGACCTACGGGTAAAATGTCATTGCAGCAATTCAATGCCATCCTGCCTCAAATAAGTCGCACCACCGGTTATATTACATTGTATTTCCAGGGAGAACCTTATATTAATAAAGAGTTTACCGGCATGATTGAAGCTGCTACAAAAGTGGGGATCTACACCGCCACCAGCACCAATGCCCATTTTATCACGCAAGAAACAGCGCAAAAAACCGTGGAAGCGGGTTTGAAACGCATGATTATCAGCATTGATGGAGCCACCCAGAAGACCTACGCCGAATACAGAATTGATGGTGAATTAAGTAAGGTAATAGAGGGCACCCAAAATATTCTTGCTGCCCGCAAAGCAATGGGGTTAACCTATCCGGTGGTTGTGTGGCAGTTTATTGTGTTTGCCCACAACGAACATGAAATCGAATCTATAAGAAAGCTGGCAAAGGATATTGGCGTAGATAAGCTGCAGTTAAAAACTGCCCAGATTTATGATTTTGAGAATGCAGATAAATGGTTGCCGGCTAATCATTCGTTTGCGCGCTACCGCGAAAAACAGGGTAGAATAGCACTGAAAGCGGCAAAGAAAAACCGCTGTAAACGTTTTCATCAAAACCCTGTGCTTACCTGGGATGGCAATATGGTGCCATGCTGTTTTGACAAGGATGCAACACACAATTTGGGCAATGTCTTTGATACAGGTCTAAAAGAAGTGTGGAAAGGAAGCATGAGGAAGGCTTTTGGGAAAGAGCTTAAGCAGGGCCGCAGCGAAATAGATATCTGTAACAACTGCACAGAAGGTGTTAGGGTATGGATTTAACCCATAACTTGGAAAAGTTGTTGAGTTACCATACATTTGCATTGTCAAATCGCTGAAGCAGGTACACTCAGTTGCTCCCGCAGAGGCTCCCAAACATTATTTGAACTCCTTAACATCATTCCCTGTATTTATTATTTATGGCAGATAAACCTGACCTGAGCATTATGCCTTTGGCCGAATTGAAAGAACTGGCCAAAAACCTCGAAATTGAAAATTTCGGGAAACTGAAAAAAAACGAGCTGATGGATGCTATTCAGCAAGCACTGAATAAGCAGGCAAGTATGCAAAAACCAAAAGAGAACGCTGGCGACGACAGTGAAAAGCGCAAGAGAAAAAGATTCTCCAAAACAGATGCTGCTGACGAAATAAAAGAAGAACCCAAACAGGTAAGGCGCGAAAATCCTGTATTTGTGAAAACAGAGAAAATGGAAAGTCCGGCTATTACCGAAGAGGACTTAAACGCATTTATACCACCTGTTTCTGAGAAAAAGCCCATGCCCGAAGTAACGGAGCCGGTGAAAAGAGAGCAAATGGGATTGCCCCAAGAACCTGTGCAAAACAAGGAAGATCAGCGCCGCCGCGAGCAACTGATTGCCTACACCGAAATGGAAGGTGTGGTTACCACCCAGGGTGTGCTCGAAACTGTTCCCGATGGCTATGGATTTCTTCGCAGCCCCGATTACAACTACATGCCGTCGCCCGATGATGTATATGTGCCGGGTTTTATGATCAAACAAAATGGTTTGAAGGTAGGAGATACGCTAAAAGGCACCATTCGTCCTCCCAAGGATAACGAGAAATATTTCTGCATGGTGAAACTGGAAAGTGTAAATGGAAGAACGCCTGAGGAAGTACGCGACCGCGTTGCATTTGAGCATCTAACCCCTCTGTTTCCCAATGAAAAACTGAATTTGTGCGATGATCCGAGCCACTACAGCAATCGCATTATTGATTTGGTATCGCCTATAGGCAAAGGACAGCGTGGACTGATTGTAGCCCAACCCAAAACAGGTAAGACCTGGTTGTTGCAAGGTATTGCCAATGCCATTGCTAAAAATCATCCTGAGGTTTACATGATAATTCTGCTTATTGACGAAAGGCCGGAGGAAGTAACCGATATGGCTAGAAATGTTAAGGCAGAGGTGGTGGCCAGTACCTTTGATGAACCGGCTGATAAGCATGTGAAACTGGTGAATATTGTGCTGGAAAAAGCCAAACGCCTGGTTGAATCAGGCCATGACGTTGTGATACTCCTGGATTCCATTACCCGTCTGGCCCGTGCCTTCAATACGGTACAACCCGCATCCGGTAAAATCCTTTCGGGTGGAGTAGATGCCAATGCATTGCATAAACCCAAGCGTTTCTTTGGTGCAGCACGTAACATTGAAAACGGCGGCTCATTAACCATTATTGCCACAGCACTCACAGATACCGGCTCTAAAATGGACGAGGTTATTTTCGAAGAATTTAAAGGTACGGGCAATATGGAACTTCAGCTGGATAGGAAGCTGGCCAATAAACGCATTTATCCGGCCATTGATATTCTGGGCAGCAGCACCCGCCGTGAAGATCTGTTGATTGATAAAACCACCCTGCAACGCATGTGGGTGTTAAGAAATCATCTGGCAGACATGAACCCGGAAGAAGCCATGAATACTTTCCTTAAATACATGCAAAATACCAGAGATAATACCGAGTTCCTGGTAAGCATGAACAGTTAAAGCACCTCGAAAATTTTACCGGGGGTAAAGCAGAAAACCCTGTCGGTTTTTTCATTCTTTTCCAGCAAATGCAACCCTGTCAAGCTTCCAAAAGCCGGCAAAATAAGTTGGTTTGAACTCATGTAAAAACAGGGTAGTGCTATTTGTTGTCTGCCTAAACCCTTTATTCTGTAACCGGGATGCAGATGCCCAGAAATAGTGAAATCCTGGCTATTAATGCTTGTTTGCCTGTCATGAATACAGCAAATATGATCAATCATATATGAGTCGGTAAGTTCAAACCCTGCATTTTCATATGCCCGGGATGTCAAAATATCATGGTTGCCCAGTACCAAGGTAAGTTTGCATTTTATGTGGGTGTATAAAAATTCAGACAGCATTTCCCATTCACGGTTCATGGTGCTGTGAAACAGATCTCCCAGAAAGCAAATTCTCTCGGGTTTTAGTCTGTCTGTGGTTGCTTTAAGGCGTTGAAAATCAGACATAATGGCCTTCTCCGGAACCGGCAGTGCATTTTTTCGAAAATGGGTGGTTTTACCGAAGTGACAGTCTGAAACAATCATCTGTCCGGTTTCCTGGTGAAACAACACCCCCTCGCTGCTGAGCAAAAAATGGCTGCCCCCAAATGACACAAGGATTTCGTCTGTCATGGTTATTGATGCAAATTTCATGTATCAGTTTCATCTTTTTGGGATTACTTTGCAAATATGTCATCTTTCGAAATCTGGATTGCCAATCACCCTTCGGTTATGGGATACAAGGTTTTTGCCGTGCTGCTCATTGTTATCCTTGTTGGAAGAGCCACAGGTATTTGGTTGTACCGAAAGCGCAAGAATCTTAGAAATTTCATTATCGGGTTAAATAACCTCACCTATGTGCTGTTGAGTATATGGCTGTTTTTTCTGTTTTTGCATCTGTTTGGCATTACCATCAAGGAATTTTTCACCAGCATCACCATCATCGCAGCTGCATTGGCCATTGTTTTTAAGGATTATATTCTGAACGGTCTGAATGGAATGATTTTGATGTTTGGTGATAGTATTCAAATCGGTGATTATCTGAAAATAGGCGAACATAAAGGTCGGATTGAAAATATTACCCTCATGAGTGTGCACTTGCTTAGTGACGATGATGACATGATTATCATACCGAACAATATTTTTGTTAATTCCCAGATCATTAATTACAGCCGGAATCCTCGCCACCACAGCAGCATAGATTTTGAAATACAAAGTGCACAAAGCATGAATGCCGTTTCACTTGAAACCATGCTGCATAAAGTTTTGGATCAGGAGGGTAAATTGATTCGTCCGGATAGTGCCAAGTTAAAAGTGCTGGAGTTTAAAAAAGACCTTGTTCATTATCGATTCAAGTTTGCCTTAAAGGAATATGATCCCAAGGTGGAATCCCGAATAAAACAAGCTTTATGGAGAGAAATCCTCATGGTTATCAACATGCAAAAAATTCAATCCTGATAAAATTTTATTTTTTTTCAAACCACACTAATTTTGCCACGTACTGAATATGGAAAAGAAAAAGGTAGTGACCGATTATTCCAAGTTGAACGAAGAGTTGCTGAAACTTTATGAAGAGACCTATCCCACGGGCATTGCAGGCAATACCATTCGCTTTCCCAATGCCAAAGGGGAAATCGTGACGGCTGTGCGACTTGAGACTTCAGATACAATTTATCTGGTTAAGGTGAGTGCTAAACCTAAGGAAGTACTGACCGAAGAACAAATGGATGAATTGGTTAGACCATCTGAAAAAGAAGACAGCGATGAAGATGAAAAGGAAAAGTCAGAAGAAGAAGAAGAACCAAGAAGGGAACGTTCATTTGACGATGAATAAAATAAAAACTGTGGTATCTTTGTTTCATTAACGTTGATTTCCTGCACTACCCATAGCATCCATGTTGTCGTAAACAGCCGTTTCATTCAGACGGACGGAAAGGAGCATCTTCCGGTATTTGTATTTGGGTATCATATAACCATAACCAACCAGGGAAATGAAAATGTGCAGTTGCTGGAGCGGGAATGGTTTATCAGGGATGCTTGCGGAGTTAGCCGCAGTGTTCGCGGAGAAGGAGTGGTTGGTATGAAACCACAGCTGGCACCGGGTGAGACTTTTTCTTATTCAAGCTATTGTCCACTGCCACTGCCTTTTGGCCAAATGGAAGGGTATTACACTTTTAAAGCTGCAGAAAAGACCTTTCGGGTGGTTATTCCCAGGTTCTTCATGGAGTCACCCTTTCACCTGAACTAAATGTCTGTAAACAAATCTATAATCATTACCGGTGCCACCCGGGGAATTGGGCTGGCTATCCTTCGTAAGTTTCTTTCTGCCGGATTTGATGCAGCTTTTTGCGGTACCAAACCAGAAAAAGTATCAGCTGTTACTAATTCACTGCGAGAAGAATTTCCCGATGCTAGCATTGCAGGTTTTGCCGCCTGTCTTGAAAATAGGGCAGAGGCCATCGAGTTTTCTCAAAAAGCGCTTGCTTTTTTGGGAGGATGCACCGTTCTCGTCAACAATGCAGGAACCTTCATGCCCGGAAGTGTTTTAAATGAGGAAGATGGAATATTTGAGAAACTTTGGCTGGTAAATGTGTCGTCGGCATATCATGTTTCAAGAACAGTAATCCCCCAAATGAGCAATCAAAATCGTTCCCATGTGTTCAATATGTGCTCCATTGCCAGTATCGCGGCCTACCCTAATGGAGGAAGTTACTGCATAAGCAAGTTTGCACTCCTGGGCCTCAATAAATTGTTGCGCGAAGAATTAAAACCCAGAGGAATTTGTGTGACTGCCGTCATGCCCGGTGCAACGCTCACAGACAGCTGGGCAGGTTCGGGTTTGCCGGATGAAAGGTTTGTTTTGCCTCAAAACGTGGCTGAAATGATGTTCAGCGCATGGAGCTGCAATACAAACGCCTGTACTGAAGACTTGCTGATAAGGCCGTTGCAGGGTGATATCTAGAGAATTACGAAAGTCTTTTTTATGTAAAACTGTGGCCCTATCTGAAGTAATTGTGTGCTTTTTCTTAAATTTGATATGAATTAACGTAAACGTTATATTTGCAAGCAAAAGAATAATCAACTAAAACCCATGAAAAAATTATTACTCGTTTTCACTGCCGCCATTTTGGGCAGTGGTGCGTTGATGGCTCAGCAAAATGTTCTCAATGAGAGCGTTCAGTCTCAGTTAAAGCGCACTGACAATCAGTTACCACACACCGCAAAAGGGAAGGAACTTTCCCGCAGAAATGCTGGTAATGGCTGGTACATAGCTGTAGACGAAGCCCGTGCGGCTGGTGAATCTTACCAGTATTTTGGAGATTTCCATATCTGGCCTGATTCATTGCCTATTCTCCGCTACGCTACCCGCAATGACCATGCCTACATTCACGGCGTAGGTTCTACCCTGGATCCCAAGGCAGACTACTTAGCCACCCGTCTGTCCCAGTTTCAGAATTACACTGTAGATACTTTCTTCTTCGTATACAAATACTACAACCCTGTGCCCAGCCATACAGATTCATTGTTTATCCAGGTTTATAATGACAGTGGCTTTGCACGTCTTGGCTGGCAGTCAGGCGGAACAACCTATGCACCAGTGCTGAAAGGCCTTCGCAGCCCTTCTGCAGTTCGTGAATACCGTTATTTGTTAGATACCGGATCAAATACAAGAGACTTTTTTGTGCCTACTTCTGCTTCCTACACAGGTCAGTTTGTGCAGGTGCTGAATCCCCCTGTAGCCATACGCGACATGAATGCTGCTAATCGTACTGGTTTGTTTGGTTTTACTGCCTACATGAAGCCGAATTATGCTTACAAATTTGGTGATACCTTGATTTACGGCCGCGATACCAACCGGGCGACAGATCCTAATAATAAAATCAGTGCATTCCAGCCTTATTGTGTTCAGGCCCAAACCGGTCTCGAAGGTCAGACATTCTACAACTATGCCCTGGTTAACTTTAGTGGACAGCGCTACTCTACGCGTGCAACAGAGTGGTTCCTGCCTTACAACATTCCCACTGCTCAGCGTATTTATCTGTATTCAGGTTTTCACGTGAACTATTTTAACCTGGGTAACAAGCGTTTTGAAAATACAGGTGCTGATATCAGCAATGTATATCCTAACCCTGCCGCTAAAAACAGCGATATGATGGTTCAGGTAAAACTGAAGCAGGCTTCAGATGTATCTATAGATATTTACAATGTTCAGGGCCAGAAAGTGAAAGGTATTGCCAAACAGCATTTTGCTGCTGGCACTTCCAGCATCAGTTTCAATGTAGCTGATCTTCCTGCAGGTTCATATTATGTGAGAATGTCAGGTGGTTTCGGTAATGTGAGCCAGGCCATGTTGCTGAAATAAGTTCTGAAAAAAATAATTAAAAGCCGTCCATTGTGGACGGCTTTTTTTATGCTTCATGTGATTAACCTAGAAACTAAAAGAGCCAATGCAGAATAAATCCGGCCCTCATTTACGGTTAATTAAGTAGAAGGGATTAATGAAGAAAGAGTTTTAATCCTGTAAAGTTCGTGTAATAACAGCTCCTAGCGGATTTAACCGTTCCTCAATACGCTCATATCCTCGGTCTATTTGTTCGATGTTGCGTATGGTGCTGTTTCCTTTGGCACTCATGGCAGCGATGAGCAATGCGACTCCCGCACGTATATCAGGAGATGACATGGTGATGCCTTTTAATTGTGTCTTTCTGTCAAGGCCAATAACGGTGGCACGGTGAGGATCACACAGAATTATTTGAGCACCCATATCTATCAGGTTATCTACAAAAAATAAACGGCTTTCAAACATCTTTTGGTGAATGAGTACGGTTCCCCTCGCTTGTGTAGCCGCAACCAGGGCAATGGATATCAAATCAGGCGTAAAGCCCGGCCAAATTTGGTCTGAAATGGTAAGTATACTTCCGTCTATAAAGGTATCAATCTCGTAATTTTTGTTTTCGGGTATGTAGATATCATCACCCTTAATTTCCATTTGTATCCCCAGTCGCTGAAACATGCGCGGAATGATACCGAGCATATCAACCCTGCAATTTTTCAGGGTGATTTCACTCTGGGTAAGCGCAGCCATGCCAATGAAGCTGCCAATTTCAATCATGTCGGGTAAACACCGGTGCGTACAACCTTTAAGTGAATTCACGCCTTCAATGATGAGCATATTGGATCCCAACCCTGAAATTTTAGCCCCCATACTGTTAAGCATACCACATAACTGCTGCAGATAGGGCTCGCAGGCGGCATTGTAAATGGTGGTTGTGCCTTCGGCTAATACTGCAGCCATTACTATATTTGCCGTACCGGTTACTGATGCCTCATCGAGCAGCATGAAATTGCCCTTTAGCTTTTCAGCATGCACCTGATAAAAATTCTCCTGAGGTAAATATTCAAAGGATGCACCCAACTGTGCAAAACCTTCAAAATGTACATCAAGACGGCGCCTTCCAATTTTATCGCCACCCGGCGAAGGAATATAGCCTTTGCCAAACCTGGCCAGCAGTGGACCCACAATCATAATGCTGCCTCTAAGGGCCGAACCCTGCTTCTTGAATTCTGATGTTTTTAAATAGTCAAGATCAACATTGTCAGCTTTAAAGCTGTATTTCCCGCGCTCAATCCTGTGGGTTTTCACACCCAAACTGTGCAGCAATTCAATCAATTTTAATACATCCCTGATTTCGGGTATGTTTTCTATGATGATTTCCTCTTTCGTAAGCAGAACTGCACACAAAATCTGTAATGCCTCATTCTTTGCCCCTTGTGGTGTTAATTCACCACGGAGTTTATGGCCACCTTCAATTTTAAAAACTTCCATAAATCAATGCCTTCTGAAACCTCCATTGTTTCTATTAAACCGGCCCTTTTTCTGTCCGCCGCGCTTGAAGAATTTCCGTGGCTGGTTTCCTCCCTGGTTAAATTGGGAAGGGCTGTTATCAGGTGATACCACTATCTCCTGGCCCTCGGGTGTGAGTTTGCCTTTAGATAAAACTTTTAAATGTTCTGCAATTACGTCATTGCTTAGGTTTTCATTATTCCAGCTTTTACAGCTGTTAAACATGAATGATGCTATTAAGTTCACCAGATCCTGCTTTAAATCACCATCTGCCATTTCACCAACCTTGTCTACCATGTTTTGCAGATTACGTCCATAAAACCGGAACTTTATTTTTGAATCAAAATAGGGGATGGGCAATGGTTTTTTCGCTTTTTCTTCCCGGGTAGGAATAGGGTACGGACAATCAACATCCAGATTGAAATCAGCAATTTGGAACAGGTGCCCCCATAGTTTTTCTCTGTAATTACTTTGCTGTCTGAGTTCAGGATTTAATGTCGCCATTACATTAACCACACTGTTAGCCCATTTTGTTCGTATATCTTTTTCAGGCAGAGATTGAATGTGTTTTACGTATTCTTGAATTTGTCTGCCATATTCAGAGATATTTAGGCGTTCTCGTTGGGTGTTGTAATCTTCCTGAAGGGTTGTCATTTTAAACTTAAAAAACAAAAGGCCTCCAAAGGAAGCCTTTGTAAAGATGTAATTTTTATTAGTACCAGTAAGATTCTCTGTTGATGTTTTTCAACTGAACTGACCATGATCTTCCTGAGGAATCAACTCCTTTGAATCCTACATTCTTTTCCTTCAGTTTGGTAATGGTCCAGAACCTTGCATTTAAGTGGTTGCTGTGGCCATTGCCGTTTCCATTACCGTTGCCATTGCCATTAGAAGAACCTGTTGCATAGGAACTTTCGGTACCGATGCTGATTTTCTCGTGCTTTTTATCAAAACTCCAATACCCTCTAGAGCCCAAGACCTTAATAGGGGTTGGTATTTTGCGGCTGTAATTACCCATATTGATGGGGTTCCATAATGCAGGACCACTATTATTGAGGTTGTGGTTGGTAGCATGAGAAGACCCATAATATTTAATGCCATTATTTGGATCCACTTTAAAACGAACCCACTCAACAGAATATGATCCTGTGCGTGTCATTTCAAAAATGATGCTGAAAGAATCCTGACGACTGTTGATAGAGTCGGTTATGTTTTTGCCATCATAAATAAATTGATCTACAATCCATTCATTGGCAATGCGATCGCGTTTAGATCTGAATGAAATGTGCGGTCCGTCTTCGTATTTGCAGGCAGCGAAAAACAATGAAAGTGCAATAGCTGCTACGAATAATTTGTTCATTCTGTACATAATTACCAACAAAAGTAATGGAGGTTCCAGAAACTATGCAAGTTTAATATCATAAATTTTAATGGATGTCTATGTTTTTAGTCATTTTTTTAAAAAACAGCAGACATAGAAGCCATTATGAAACGGCCGTCTGCAGGCATAATACCCGGTCCCGGGTATCCGCCTGCTCTTCGGGTAGCATACGAAATATCCAGTAAATTATTTATTGAAAATCGAAATATAATTTGTTTGTAAACCGGAAAGGAAGCATTTAAATCCCAAACTGTATAGCCACTTAATTTCCCTGTTTGTCCGTTTACTGACGGGTTCTCGGTGTTTTGTGCATCAGTATAAACTCCTGAAATGTGACTGGTTTGAATATTGACCTGTATTTTCTGATAGGATAATCCAATACCGGCCCTTATAATGTTTTCAGGGGCGTTTTCTACATGTTTTCCTTTCAAATTACCCGCTGTAATTATGCCATTGTTTTGTGTTGTGTACCTGAAATCATTATACCTGGCATGGTTGTAGGCGTAACTCAAAAACACTGGCATTTTCCATTTGTCAACTGCTGCGATCTCCATTACATCAAATTCAAGCATACTTTCCAAGCCCATCGTTGAAGTGCTTCCGGCATTGGTTCTGTAGGCATAGGTATTGCCACTTTTATCAGTTTGGCTTAATGATGAAATTCGGTTGTTGTATTGCAGAAAATAAGGACCAAAGTCAACCTGGAAATACCTTGCTATGTGGCCCCTTAAACCAAAATCTGCATTAAAACCCGACGCATCACGGAGATTCGGGTCTATAACATCTGTGGTGTTGTTTTGAACAAGATCGGAAAAGAGAACCGGTCGGTATGCATTTGAGAAGTTTGCATAAAATTCAGCCTGTTCTAAGGCGTGAAATTCAATGCCAATCCCGGGGATGAAAATGTATCTTGAATTGTTTCCAATTGGACTTTTGATTTCTTGACCGTTGTTTGATATTTCAATTCTGCCGCGGCTTTCAGACTGTATATGCTCGATTCTCAATCCTGGAACGACCATCCATTTTTTACCGATTCTGAAGGCGTTTTCAATGTAGCCGGCAAGGTTGATTGTCTTGAAATTGAGCAATATTGGAAAAGCTTTATTGACAATGTTGAAATCTGCATGATACCCCGTGCTGCCTATTCCTTTTTGCATTCTATCTGTTAACCCACGGTAATAACGCAGGCCTGCAGTGAAGGTGTGTTTGTGCTGGCCTAGCTTGTACTCATGTAACAGGGAAATTTCTGTTCCGTAGTTTCTGTATAAGTCCCTGGAGACTTCTCTGTTTTGGTATTGGCCCGTTATTGAATTGGGTGTATCTGGTGTGGTAGCCGATTTCAGAAATCCTACGCTGTTGCGGTCTCCGTATAAGTAAAATGCACGCGCCTGCAGCCGGGTATTTTCATTGATGTCCCAATTCATTTTCAATGCGCTCACAAACCAGGGCGTATTCATCCAGTTTCTATTGCGGAAACTTGCCTGTGGGTTTTGACGAAATTGCTCTTCAGTAAGTCCACCAGGTTGCTGGCTAAGCATGGTGTAAGCCGTTTGCTCAGCCGTAACCTGCAGATTATTCCTGATTTTCCAGGTTAGGGTGCCGAATAAGGTACGTGTTTGAAAACGATTGTTTTTTCTCCAGCCGTCGCCCTGTCTCTGGTCATAAAACACGTAATAATTCACCTTTTTAGTGTTGCCTCCTATAGCATTATATGTGTTTATGAGTCCATAACTGCCTATGGTTTGCTGTGTTTCGGCCTGGAAACGCTTTTGGATATCACTGCCGTCTTTCAGGACATAGTTCACCATTCCCCCAAATTGTGGTCCATATTGCAAAGCTCCCGCTCCCCGAACTACCTGTATTTTATGTACTGCCTGCATAGGTGGACTGTAGTAAGCCTCGGGGTAACCGAATGGATCAGATGCAATGTCATAACCGTTTTGCCGGGTATTAAACTCCCAGCTGCGGTTGGGGCTCAATCCGCGGGCGGCAATTCCAACCTGTATGCCGGAGGCATCGCTTTCCCAAACGTGAATGCCTGGAACCTTAGCCATAATTTGACGCATGTTGTTGTTTACAACAATGGCATTCAGGTTTTTCATTAAAATCAGGTTGTTCTTCTTCCCGGCATAAATGTTTGTCCCAACAATCTCCGGCAACTGGATGGTGTTGTGATTTCTGCTGGTACCTACTACATTCACATCCGGCAGGTAAACCGGTTTGCCCGTATCGCTGTAATTGTGAGTTATTCTGTTATTGGCACTGCAGTCCAGTATCAATAGGAACAGTAATGCTATACTCGATGAAAAAGATAAACTCCTCACAAGGCTGGTTTCTGCAGCAAAACAAATTATTATTTAGAAACATTCCAAATAGTGTGGATAATTATTTAGATAGATTCTAAATAAGGGTTTAGTAATGGCGGTTTTTCCAGTTAGTTTTCAATGGAAGCAGGCTGAAGATAGCCGTCAGTATGGTGTTTGCCATGATAAAAAATTCATAGACGATCAAATCCATGGCATTGGGTTCTGGTTCGTCAATCAGTCGGTAAATGCCACGGATTAGGATGGATTGCAGTATCCACTTGGCAATCCATAAGGTTAATCCTAGTGTCGGGGCGAGGATAACCAGTGCAGGAACCAGAAAATAATAGAGTCCAAAAATGCCGAACAGCACCCACCAGTACCATGGCAATTCTCGGCCACCGCTGAGCCAGCGTTTTCGCTGATGAAGCAAGGTTTCGACACCTAAAACCGGAGCTGAGTATGCTGTAACCTCTTTTTGCATAATGTTATTCCAGTACCAACCTTTTTTGCAGATTTCACTGTAGAGTTTGTAATCTTCGGTGATGGAGAATCGAATGCCACGGTAGCCACCTACCTGATGGTAGGCCGAGGCCCTGACAATCATATTGTTGCCTACGGCTGTGGCCGGAACCCCATTGTAGGATATAATATTTAACATTCCCATAAAGTAGGCCCAGTCCATTTCCTGCATTTTATTCCAATGTCCTTCTCCTTGAACCACCGTGGTTCCGCTGCAAACGCCGGTTTCTGAAGGCATACTTCTGACCAGGTATTTTGCCCATTCCGGCTTCACCCTGATATCGGCATCGGTAATGAGGTAGAATTCACCTTTGGCGAAGGTTTCCAGCTGTGCCATTACCCGGGCCTTGGCCTTTAGACCACTGTTGTCTTCCTGAATTTCAATAGCGGTAATATGTGGATGCAAAGCGGCATATTCTGCCAGAATACTTCCTGTGTTATCCGAGCTTTGGTCATTCCCGCAAATGATGTGAATTTTGTCTTTGGGATAATCAAGTTTAAGCAGCGATTCCAGGCATTGACGAATGTTGTTTTCCTCGTTTCTGGCAGCAATGAGAATGCTTATTTCAGGCCATGTTAAAGGTTCAGGCAGATATTTGTGTTTGTATTGCAGTAACGTAATGAGTTGCCATACCTGTATAGACAGATAAAGCAAACCTATTGCGAGGGAAATCATGATAATTATCATGAGAGAGATCTCATTTCGAAACCATTGTTTTTCAGAAATTTTAGGTACGCCGGCAGTAGGAATTTCAGGTTATCAAACGCCTTTTCGCTGTCATGAAAAACAACAATGCTCCCGTTTTTAGTATGTTTCATGAGCTTATTCAGCGACTTTTCACGGTTTAATTTTGGATCATAATCGCAGCTCAGTAAGCTCCACATAATAATGTTATATCCAAGTTGCCGCAATTTTTTTGCCTGTGTTGGACGAATTCTGCCATAGGGAGGCCTGAACAGGTTGCCGGGTAAATTTGCTGAAGCTTTTTTTACGTTTTTAATATAATCTTCATCGGATTTTCCCCAGCCCTTTAGATGATTAAAGGTGTGATTACCGGTTTTGTGGCCCTTTTCTTCAATCAGTTGTAGGATTTCAGGAAATTTTTGGGCATTTTCTCCTACACAAAAAAAGGTAGCGCCGGCATCGAATTCTGCTAATTTATGAATAACCCAGGGTGTAATTTCAGGGTGTGGACCATCGTCGAAAGTAATGTAGACGGCTTTTTCTCTGGAGTCACCTAGCCATTTCCAATTGGGGAAAAGAAAGGGGATTATGGCCGGAATCCTGAAAATGTTCATTGACAAGGCAAAATGAACTCTTTTTTAGAAATAATCCAAATGCGACAATGCTTAATTTTGCAACATGGCTCAAAAGGTTACTTTGGTTGGCGGAGGATTGTCGGGTGGATTATTGTCAGTGTTTCTGGCGCGAAAAGGATATGAGGTTCATGTGTATGAGCGCAGGCCTGACATGCGTAATGGAACATACCAGGGCGGTAGAAGCATCAATCTGGCTCTGTCTACGCGTGGCATTCGCGGTCTGGAAAAAGCCGGCATTGCAAAAGATATTTTGGAAATAGCCATTCCCATGACCGGCCGCATGATGCACGACCGTGCCGGTAATCTGTCTTATCAGCCCTATGGTAAGGAAGGTCAGGCAATCTATTCAGTTTCGCGCGGAGCACTCAATATCCGGCTACTGCAGCTGGCCGATGCGTTTCCCAATATTCACATGTATTTCGACCACAAGTGCACGTTTTGCGATCCTGAAACTGGAATAACGCGGTATACAGACGCGCATGGCAATGCAGTAGAAGACAAAGCAGATATTGTCATTGGAACCGACGGTGCATACAGCGCGGTTCGTGATGCGTTTATGACAAGCCGTTTCAATTACTCACAGTCCTTCGAAGCCCACGGATACAAAGAATTAGAGATTACGCCAGATGAAAACGGGGAATTTCGCTTTCAGAAAAACTCCCTGCATATATGGCCCAGAAGCAGTTTCATGATGATTGCCCTGCCCAATCCAGGTGGTAATTTTACCTGCACACTGTTCATGCCCTTCGAAGGTGAAAACAGTTTTGCTTCACTGAACACGCCCGAATTGGTAAAGGAATTCTTCCAACGGGAATTTGGTGATGCCATTGACATGATGCCGGGACTTATAGATGATTTTTTTGGCAATCCTACCGGAACGCTTGTTACAATGCGGTGTTATCCCTGGGTGAAGCAAAATGCAGTATTGCTGGGCGATTCAGCCCACGCAATTATCCCTTTTTACGGTCAGGGAATGAATTGCTGTTTTGAAGATTGTATCGTGCTGGATGAGTTGATTTCAGAATTTCAGGGCAATTGGCCAAAAGCCCTCGATGAATACCAAAAGGCACGCAAACCCAATGCAGACGCTATATCCAACCTGGCCATCCAAAATTTTGTGGAAATGCGCGACCTGGTAGGAACACAGGCATTCCTGCATCGCAAACATGTGGAGCATGATCTGACTGAACTTTACCCTGATTTGTTCAAAAGCCAGTACGAGCTTACTACTTTCCACACCACGCCATACAAATACGCGCTGGATATGGGTGCCAAAAACGATCGTCTGCTCAATTACATCATTGATGGTAAACTGGAGGAAAAGCTTAATGACAGAAATTTTATGGAGCCGCTGATTCAGCAGATGCTGGCGGATTGACTTCTACTTTTTTACACCAATAGAATATGCCGTAAACGGCCGCAAAATGCAGTAGTCCTGCCAGTTCAAGTCCCAGAATGTACCATGGCCATTCGCCAACAACAAACGGATTGTCTGCAATGGGTTTTTCACTCAGGTACATGTAATTTCCACCGGTGAGATAATTGGTTAAACCCACAAGTGCCAGTACAGGCTGGGTGAAAAGCCAAACCCTAAACCAGCTGTGTTTGCGCAGTTTCATGCCGTAAACGGCAGAAGCAAATACCGCCATGGCAAAAATGCCGGCATGGGCAATGTAGTACTCGGCGTATAAAAAAGGAGAAAATCCGTGGGTGAGTTCAGGCGTAATAATGGAATGAAATGCGCCCGGAAGGCCCCAGAATACCAGTAACTCAAACAGGTTTTGACCCGGTTTGAAATGAAGAATCCCGGCGATAATTACGCTCATGGAACACAAATGCAGGGGCAAGGAACTGTGCAGATGCCATTTACCTATGTTTATCAGATAAAAGTGCCCTATGATGATCATCAACAATATCATTGCACCAATGGCTTTTCCGGTGCCTATTTTAATGTCATCGGTTTTGTTTTTGAGCAAATAGGGAGGGAGCAATATAAAAGCGATGGAGAAGAAAAGACCTCCTAACCATTCGCTGCTGCCGGGGGTAATGGCATAATGCATGCCTGCAATAAAAACCTAAAAGTTGGTTTTAGCAACAATCCGTTTTTTTAATCCCGGCTTTGTTTCTTTTTGGCCCGCACCATGGAGTCTACATACCGCGGGTTATAATCGGTTCTGTAACCGCCTTTGCGCAAGGATTTGCGGCCTTTTAGCTTGTAATGATACATCACAAAACCCGTCCCAAGAATAATGGCAATAAACAAAATGAGGGCAATGATTTTATGCGATTTTTTCTGCATGAATTATCGTTGTAATACAATACCGGTTTGGGCTGAAATGTTTTGTAAATCATCCCAAACTTTTTCCACCAGCGGAATTCCGTGCAATGTTCTATGGCTGTGGTGGATGCGTTCCTTATCACCCGGAATCTGCACAGGATTATCATTTTCAAGGGGTTGGGTATTTCTGAAACGCTGTATCCACTGGTCCATGTGCTGTTTAAATGCTTCGGCCGGCCTGAAACCGTCTATTCTCCAGGCACCAACAAAATGCCCGATGCCTTTGCCTGGCAGATTTTCCAGCGGATCCAGAAAGGCAACAAACGGCGGAACCCAGGGCCCGTAGTTCGCACCACTGAGCACACCGCTAAGAATATCAACCACGGCACTTAGTCCATATCCTTTATAACTGCCATGATCCATGTCGCTGCCCAGGGTTAGCAGCATGCCGCCGTTCTTAAGTTCAGCCGGATTGTCGCTGTCTGAGCCGTCTTTTTGCTTGAGCCACCCAGTAGGTATTTTTTTAGCGGCACGCTCGGCGATTTCAAGTTTGCCGTTGCTGGCTGCGGAGGTGGCCATGTCCAGCACAAATGCGGGTTCGTTTAGAGCGGGAATGGCTACGCAAATGGGGTTGGTTCCAAGCATGCGTTCGGCGCCGAGTGCCGGTGTCACCAGCGGACTGGCATTGGTAACTGCAAAGCCAATCATGTCGTGGGGAAGGGCTTTCATGGCGTGATAAGCTGCTATGCCAAAATGGTTGCTGTTTTGGATAGCGACCCAACCACTTCCCACGTTTCTGGCCTTTTCAATGGCAATATCCATGGCCGTCGGTGCAGAAACCAATCCGATTCCGCCATCCGCATCAAATGAAGCGGTGGAAGGGGTTTCATGCACGATTTTCATGTTCGGTACCGGATTTATTCGGTGTTTTTCTATCAGCCGCAGGTAGCCGGATAAGCGGGCCACACCGTGCGAATCGATGCCGCGTAAATCGGCTGCCATCAGTACATCGGCTGAAAGGCGCGCGTTTTCTGCCGAAAATCCATAGTGCTGAAAAATGCGTTCAACCCAGTTTTGCAGTTTTTCGCGTCCAATCAATACTTCTGTCATCATCAATTGATTTTTCCCAGCCATTTTTCAAGGGCTGGTGATTTCTTGTCTTTTTCAAAACCCAGTGAAAGTGAATAGCGTCCTGTGGTTGAAAACACAAAATCAATTTCCCTTACAATTCCACCCCGAGAGATGAGCAGTCTGGAAGTCCCAGGGAAAGATAATTTTTTTAGCAAATCATCGGCATCATTGTTGATACGGAAACCATTCAGGGCAATCAGTTCGTCATTCACATTTACCCCGGAGTTCCAGGCAGGCGTATTGCTTTCAACAAACTTTACCACAGTTTTCCCGTTTTCAGCGGAGGTGGTCATTCCGCTTATCTGGCGTTGGTCGGTTTTAATATTAACCGTTAATCCGGCTTCGCTGAAAATACCCTGATATTCGGGTGTTCCCAGTGATCTCACATGTTTGTCAAAAAAGGCTTTCAAGTCTGTTCCTGCAACTTCTGCGGCGGCAGCTTCAAATTCCGCCACGGTAAAGCCTCGTTGTTTTTCGGTGTAATACCTTTTCCAAAGCAGGCGCATCAAATCATCCAGGTTTTTTTTGCCTTGCGTGGCTGTGCTGATTTTGGCATCCAGTAAGGCAGCTACCACCAAACCTTTGGCGTAATAGCTGATGCTGGTGTTTTTGCTGTTTTCGTTTGGGCGGTATTCCTTGATCCACGCATCATGGCTACTCTGTGCCAGGGTTTGAACCCTGCTGCCAGGGCGGTTTTCCAGATCGTTTACATAGCTCTCAAGCGTAGCCAAAAACTGAGCGGGTTTCACAAAACCAGCCCGCATCATGGCAAGTTCATCGTAATAGGATGTAACACCTTCGGCCACCCAAAGCTGTTCGGTATAATTTTCTTCGTGGTAATTAAAAGGTCCCAGTTCCACCGGGCGTATGCGTTTTACATTCCACAGGTGGAAATATTCATGGGCACACAAACCCAGAAAGGATTTGTATTTGGCTTCGTCTTTCCAGTTGAGGCGGCTCATGACCACCACCATGCTGTTCAGGTGCTCAAGCCCACCGCCGCCGGCTTCCACATTTTGTACAATGAACAGGTATTCCTTGCAGGGATGAACGCCCACGATGTCAGTCATGGTTTCGCACACGGTTTTCAGATCTTTCAGAAAACGGGTTTTATCCGCATTGTGAATGCCCACCATGGCCACTTTGTGGGGAACGTCCCGCACATTAAAAGACCATTCCTCGTGATTGCCAATCTGAATGGGCGAATCGGCGAGATCATCGTAGTGCTGAAAAGTGTAGTAGCCCTCTTTGTTTTTAGGCAAAGCGGTGCTGATCCGCGAAAAAAGCCCCGGCAGGTTTATGCCCAATGTGCCGGAAGTGTTCTCCATGCCTTGCACAAGCATACAGATGCTGCTGGGGTTCAGTAGGGCCTGATCCGCATCTACAAAGGAGGTACGCACACTAAATTCATAAGCATAAACCCAATATGAAACCTTGATTTTCTCAGCTTTACCCTTGGCAATGCTCCAGGTGTTTTTATTGGTTTTTGTTACCGGTAAAGATTTACCCGACGCCGAAGCCTCGAAGCGCTCCACACTTTTGCTGAATTCCCTCACCAAGTAACTTCCGGGTGTCCAGACAGGCATGCTAACTTGTATATCTTTTTTGTTGGGCGCAACAATTTCCAATTCCACCTTCACATAGTGGGTGTGTGGCTCAGGAATGCTGAGTGAATAGTGCAGATTGTTGGAATTCTGGGCTTGGCTCATGTGTAGAATAAATGTAAAAATTAGACCTGCTAAGATTCGCATACTGCAAATTACGGCTATTTTTGGGGGTTCGTTATAGACAATTTGTATACTATTTGCCATGAGATGGGGTTTGTTAATCATTGCCGTAATCACAGGAATTGTTTTTCAGCAATTTCAGTGCAACCGCTGTGATTATAGCTGTGTAGAGGTTGCCTCGGTCAAAATTGTGGATGCCGTTACCGGAACTGATTTGTTTTTTGGCCCCGGTGCCAGGCACAGTCCGGACAGTGTTTACTTCACAGACAATACCGCACTGAAAACATCCGGTAGTAATGCCTGGGAGCGGTTTTGGATTATGCAGTATGATTCCATGTTTTCCCTTTATCAGTTGAATGGCAGGTATGTGGCAGATACATTATACATCAAAAATCAGGCGGATATAGACACCGTTAAACTGATATTTAATCCCAAAACCACCGATTGCTGTAAGCCTCATTATTATCTCAAAAGCATCATTTTTAACGGATTACCCTGTGTAAAAAAAGACGGATACTGGATTTTTACGAAGTATTGATTCTCTTTAAGTCAGAAGCAGTGCTTATGTTTGCATTATGCTTGCAAGGATTTTCCTGTCGCTGCTGTTTTGTTTTGGATTACAGGTCCGTGCTCAGTATATCGTTTACGAGCCGGGCAGTTGGCAGGAATTGCAGTTAATTATCACACAGGATGGTGGCAACACGCTCCGTTTTAATCCGCGGGTATGGAATGCAAATACGGATACGTCACACTCCTCTCGGGGTGTGGCCTTTAGGCCCTATTTTAAAGTTGATAATCCCGAATCGGAAACTGCCTTCAAAGTAAAGTCATGCTTCAGAAAAACCCTGTTTCGCAGAAAAGGTATGTTTTACAGCTGGCAGGATGTGAGCGAGAAGGGAAAGTCCACCTTCATCATCAATCCAATACTGAATTTGCAGGCAGGCAGTGGTTTTGACGGTACGTTTAACCAAAATGGCCGTGGAGTGGAAGTGCGGGGAAATATTCAGCAGAAAGTGGCATTTTACACACGCGTGGTAGAGAACCAAACCTATTTTCCGCAGTTTGCGAACCGCTACCGCGATTCTTTGGGCGTGGTTCCCGGCTTGGGCTGGTGGAAAGGTGCTGGACAGAACGGCGGCGTTATCGCTCCCAAAACCGATTACCTGCAATCCGTGGGCTATATTTCAGCAGCACTGCTGAATGATGTGACAGCCAAAAACCATATTGTAATGAGCGCCGGCCACGATCGTTTTTTTATCGGTCAGGGCATCCGCAGTCTCATCTTGAATAACTATGCTGCTCCTTATGGTTTTGTTCGCTTAAATACATCAGTAGGTCCTTTTGAATACCAGAATCTTTATGGTCAGCTGAATGGATTTACGCCATTGCTCGGAAATACCCTTTTGCCCAAAAAGTATTTTGCCCTGCACCGCGGCAGTCTAACCTTTGCCAATCCATTTCAAAAGCTGGAACTGGGCTTTTCAGAAATGATCATACACAACCGGCCACAGGGCGGTTTTGACCTGGATTACCTGAATCCGGTGATATTTTATCGTTCTGTAGAAGCCAATGCCGGCAGTGCCGACAATGCCCTGATGGCATTTGACTTCACGTACAGTTTGCCCTACCGTTGGCGGTTTTACGGACAAGGCGTAATTGATGAATTTAAACTAAACAAGCTGAAACAAGGCGGATGGTGGGGTAATAAATTTGGCTGGCAGCTGGGCTTGATGCGCATCTTAAGAACCCCGAAATTCAATGGTCTGCTGCAGGCAGAATATAATACCGTTCGTCCATACACATATTCGCATTCTGATGTGCTAAACAGCTATACCCACTATAATCAGCCGCTGGCGCACCCGCTGGGCAGTAATTTCAGAGAGTGGAGCTTCAAGGGATTTTTTCAGCCCAAAGCGCTGCCCAACCTAAGGATTCATGCACTGGCCATGCTGGCCAAACAAGGCAATGATCCCTGGCTGAATGGGCTTAACTTTGGCAGCAACCCGCGCCGCGACAATGATGTGAGGGTAGGAGATGAGGGCATCAACATGCTGCAGGGCGAAGTTTCAGAAATTCGTTCGTTTAAACTGGATGTAACTTATATGGTATATCACAATGTAAACATTGATGTGAGCTGGCTGCACAGAAACCAAAGCGGCTGGCAGGCCTCAAACGGAAACTGGTTTAATCTGGGTCTTCGCTGGAATTTTGAG
>JBILTS010000191.1:0-2892 GCA_044371405.1 Bacteroidia bacterium | reverse complement strand
GGAGCTACATGCGGGCTTATGACTGGGTGGCAGATAATTATGATCCCACGCTGGACAGCAAGGCCGGACGTAACAACCCGGGTGGCTATGATGCCGTAAACAGGTATGGCGATGAGGTTTTCGGCACTGCCGCGAATGATCAGGTTTCAAATTCTACAAGGTATACACAGCCAGGGCTTAAAGGGTTTTTTCGCGACGGATATTTAGAAAAGGAAATAGTAAACTACAACACCAAAAATCTGAAAACTAATTTGGTGCTCGCTTACAAAATCAATTCACGCAATGAAATCCAGTATGGATTTAACTTCGGTACCGGCACCACGGTCTATCAGGGCGATAATCGCTATAGTTTAAATGATATCTTGTTTTTCCAGAATCGATTGGAATGGATAGGTAAAAAAGGTCATTTACGGTTTTATGCTACCAACGAGGATGCGGGTAGAACCTATGATGCTGTAATCACCGCTTTTTTAATGCAAGATGCAGCAAAGCCGGGTGCATTGTGGTTTTCTGATTATCAGAATTATTGGATGAATTTCATCAAAGGGAAAGTTGAAAACTTACCGGGATATAGAGCCATTCCTCCCCCTAGGCTTAATCCTAATTACGCGTCAGATCAGGATGTTATTTTTCAAAAATATGCTGATAGCTTAAATAGGTGGCATGGATTGGCACGTTCTCAGGCCAATAGAGCCACTAACTACCAGGGGTTGACCTACCCCGATCCGTATTTGGATAGACTAGTCCCCGGTTCACCTGAATTTGAGGCCAAGAAAAAAGAATTTACCGAAACATACAGTTATAGCCGTGATGGCGGGCCTGTGGGAGCTCGTTTCTATGATAAATCTGCTTTATATCACCTCACGGGCGAACGCAGGTTTACCGTGCAAAAATGGAAATTTACCACCGGTTTCAGTGCCAGAATGTATGCACCTAATTCCAACGGTACCATTTTCCTCGACACCGGAAATTCCCGCATTACCAATACAGAGGTGGGTGCGTACGCCGGTTTTGAACGCCGCCTGTGGAGCAACCGATGGAAAATCAATGCCACGGCCAGGGTTGACAAAAACCAGAATTTTCCATTTTTGTTTTCACCCGCGGCCTCCATCATCTACAGCAAAGACAAGCGCAATACCTGGAGGGCCAGTTTCAGCAGTGCAATCCGCAACCCCACTTTACAAGACCAGTTTTTATATTACAACGTAGGACGGGCTATATTGTTGGGCAATAAAGATGGTATTAAAAATGTTGTTACTGTTGATAATTTCATAGAATATCTAAATACACCAACATTAAATAGAGACACATTAAAACCTTTTAACATTGACCCTATAAGGCCTGAAAGCGTTCAAACCGGCGAAATTGGATACAAAGGCGTCTTGCTAAACGGAAAACTCATGGTAGATGCGGGTTATTATCTCAGTTACTACACCAATTTCATTGGGTATAGGGTGGTGGTGGATGTTGCATTTGATACCTTCTCGCCGTTTCCGAAGGCACAGGCCTATCGCGTGGCTTCCAATAGCCGCGACATTGTGAGCACACAGGGCTTTTCGGCCGGCGCCAACTATTTCTTTGCCAAATGCTTCATGGTGGGGGCTAACTGGAGTTGGAACGCACTGGACAGGCGCGGCAGTACCGATGCACTGATCCCCGCATTCAACACACCTAGGCACAAATTCAATGTGATGTTTGGTGCATCAGACATGAAAAAGGAATTCCAGTTATTTGGTAAAGATGTATCCATTAAAAATTTTGGTTTCAACATCAATTATAAATTTGTAGAAGGTTTCCGATTTGAAGGTTCACCCCAATTTACGGGTGATGTGCCGTCATACTGGATGCTGGATGCCCAGATTAACAAAACCATTCCCAAGTGGAGATCTACCCTTAAAATAGGGGCTTCCAACCTAACCAATAATATGGTATTTCAGGTATATGGCGGTCCGCGCATCGGCAGAATGGCCTACATAAGTTTGACGTATGAACCCTGATACTTTAAATATTTCCAGAAAAGCCCTACATTCGCAACCTACTAAATCTTTTCAAATATGAAAAAACTATTACTTTCCGCTTCCACCATGCTTCTGGCTGTTGCTTCATTTGCGCAGAATATTAAGTATGTGGACCCCATCTATGCAGAAAGCACTGTTCAAATTACCAAGAACGTGAATTATGCAACCCACATCTCTATTTTACCTGTACTCTCGGGTGGCAGTCCTGCCCCTGAAAATCTGACCATGGATTTGTACAGCTCTACAGGCAACACCGACACCAAAAAGCCATTGGTAATTTTCCTGCACACAGGAAACTTCCTGCCCCGCTATGTAAACAATGGTACCACCGGCGCCCGTGATGACAGCGCTACCGTGGCTTTCTGCAAAAAACTCGCCCAGCGCGGTTATGTAGTAGCTTCTATGAGCTACCGCCTGGGCTGGAACCCTGCCAGTCCTGATGAAAGTGTACGTCGTGAAACCATCATCAATGCTGCTTACCGCGGTGTTCAGGATTTGGCTGCCTGCGTTCGTTATTTCAAAAAAGATGCTAAAGCAAGCAACACCTATGCTATTGACACCACCAAAATTGCGGTGGGTGGTCAGGGTACCGGTGGTTATGTAACCTTGGCTTATGCTACCTTGGATCGTCAGGATGAAATTCGTCTTGAAAAGTTCTACAATCTCGGCGCCAAACGCTGGATGGTTGAAGACAGCCTGAAAATGGGTGATCGTCACGGTTTCAAGATCCCTGGAACAGTAGGTGCCCTTGTTATTGAAAACCACAAAGGTCATACTTCAGATGTGGCCATCTCCTTCAACATTGGCGGTGCCCTGGGTGATAGCAGCTGGCTGGAAAAAGGCAGCTTGCCCATCATCAGTGTTCATGGTGTTC
>JBILTS010000084.1:0-9906 GCA_044371405.1 Bacteroidia bacterium | reverse complement strand
GAACTCTATGCCAATACCGATGCAGATGGTGTCTGGGGCCCCGGCAACAAAAATACTGTTGACCCCAAAGGCGGTCTGACATCTCCGGTTAATCTAGGCCTCGATGATGCCGCACTCACCAGTCCTCTGGTTGAATTTTGGGCCAGAACATCCAATACCAATGAAAATTCAGGTCAGACAGAAGTTTACGTTACCCGCAAATACAGCAACGACGCCAATCAGTCTGTTCGCCTTTTTATAGCAGGTGGTGATGCGGTAAAAAATACTGATTACACACTCACCGAACCCAAAACCATCACCTTCAAACCGGGTCGCCAGACTTCAGACACCACCAAAATCATCCTCGTAAACGATAATTTGTCTGAAAATACTGAAACCATCGTACTTCGTTTAGATCAGCCATCCAATTGCCTTATTGGAACCGAAGTGGCTCATACCGTAAATGTGAAGGATGACGACATCCCCAACCTGGTGCTTGGCCCAACCAAAGTTGTTGTTAAAGAAAATGCCATCAAGGTTGGTGTAAAAATTAAAATGGACAAAGCGGTTACTACCAACAGTAGCATACGTCTGTTTGTAAAAGATCAAGGCGACAGCACCCTCATCCCCGGTGAGTTTTCACTCGGCAAAAGCAATACGGATTCTACCTTCAATCTGGGTAAATCAACCGGTGCCGACAGCGTTACTATTTTTGCCAAGATTACCGATGACTTCAATATCGACCCCAACGATACAGTAATACTCTGTGTGCGTCAGCTCTCTGGGGTAGCTACCCTCACTGATTCCCTATTTACCCTGGTGATGACAGACAATGATGGCCCGGCACAAATTCGCTTTACCGAAAAAACCCAGACCATTGATGAAAAAACACCTGAGGCATTGGTTAAAGTTGTCGTAGCATCGCGCTCAGATGCCAATGCAGATTTTACCCTTCGTGATGTTTCGTCTATCTCCAGTGCTACCGATGGCAGCGACTACACCTTCGGTTCTGCTAAAATCACCACCATCGACGAATTCACACCGGATACCATTGTGTTCAAAGTACCCATCATCAATGATACCGATTTTGAACCCGCTGAAAAGATATTTTTTGTAATTGAGAATTTATCGAATACCAAAATCCTTGCCCCCGACACCCTTGTAATTACAATCAATAGCGATGATCTTCCGCTCTATCCTATCGCTAAAATAAATACCCAAAACACCCCTACCCGCATGGCAGACTCACTCAATGTGAGGTGCCGGGTAACTGGTACCGTGCTCACCGGTAACCTAAGGGCCAATCCGGGTTTGAATTTTGTAATTAATGATAATACCGGCGGCATAGCTGTATTTTCAGCAACAAGAAACTTTGGATATGCCCCAAAAATTGGAGATTCTGTGATGATTCAAGGCACAGTAAGACAATTTCAGGGCACCGCACAAATGGACTTGCTGGATACCATTATGCTAATTGCTGGTAACAGAAAAGTTCCAACCCCTCAGGTCGTTAATGATTTGACAGAGACAATTGAAAGTAAACTGGTTCAGTTGCGCAGGGTGAAATTGGTAGACCCCACTGAATGGCCTGCTACTGCACTTGCCAACAATCAATTCAAATATGTTAGATACCAAAATACCGACGGAACCATAGATACCCTTAACATTGATGCTGAAACGGACCTGGATGGAACGCCGGCACCCCAGGGATATGTTAACATCACAGGTGTTTGTCTTCAGTTTGACAATGCATCTCCATTTACCGCGCGCTATGTGCACACCCCAAGGTCGCTTTCCGATTTTGAAAAAGCCACCCTCCCCAAGATTAATTTTATAAAAACCAGTGATACCATCACAGAACTGGCAGATAGCTTCCGCTTCGAACTGCAGGTGTTGCCCACCGAGGAGAACTTTACCTTTACGGTAGCAGCTATTGGTGGAACCGCAACTTCACCCCGTGACTACGATTTCACCGGTCGTACCATCAGTGTGCTGAAAAACAACAGTTATTTCTCAGGAAAAGCCAACATCAGCGACGATAACGAATCTGATGGACAGCAAACCCTTAAGTTTGGTATCCGCAATGTGAATGGACCCGGTGAGGCCGGTAAAGATTCTGTACTTACACTGGTAATCACCGACAATGAGGCGTCTTCAACCCGCAATCTGAGTCTGGGCAATGTTCAAATGTTCCCCAACCCTGCCGCCGCTGCCGTTTACTTCAAATCTCCTGATTTGCTGCAGCGCATTTCAGTGTTTACCATTGAGGGCAAACAGGTTGCAGAAATTGCCCCAGCATCCACACGTGCGCAGTTAAACCTGAATTTGCCCACAGGCATTTACACTGTAACTGTGCAAACCACCAATGGCGTATTCAGCGACAAGCTGATGGTAAAATAGTTTGTTTTCTGTTTTTCTATGGTCATGCCGGCTTAAGCCGGCATGACTGTTTTACAGACCTACCTTTGCATAATGAAATCAACCGATTACACTTTGTTCACCCTTTCTTCCGGAATGCGCCTGGCCCACAAAAGGGTTTTGGGTACACGGCTGGTGCACTGCGGATTTGTAATCGGTGCCGGAAGCCGAAATGACAATCAGCACCCCGGACTGGCACACTGCCTGGAACACATGCTTTTCAAGGGCACACACCGACGGAAAACCATTCATGTGCTCAATTTCCTGGAAGTGGTTGGCGGTGAAATGAATGCATTTACAACCAAGGAACTCACCGCTATTTATGCCACAACCAGGGCCACCCATTATAGCAGGGCGGTGGATGTTTTGTGCGATATTACCTTCAACAGCAATTTCCCTGAAGCAGAACTTAGCAAAGAAAAAAAAGTGATTGCCGACGAAATAAGCATGTATCTGGACACGCCTGAGGAAAATATTTATGATGAATTTCAGGAGCAGGTATTTGGTTCGCATCCGCTGGCGCACAATATATTAGGGAGCATTCAGTCTTTGGAAAATATTGGACGCAGGGAGATTCTCGATTTCACCGAGAAGCATTATACCCCCCAGAACATGGTCTTTGTAGTGGTAGGCAATATATCCGCAGATAAAGCCATACACCATGCCGAAAGGTTTATTCCGGAACTTACACACCGCAAGATGCCGGAAAAAAAGCAGCACAACCTGGATTATGTGCCAACCTCAACAACGGAAAAAACAGATTTTAGTGGGGCTTACACCATCATGGGAACCCCGGCATATTCGGAAAAACACCCCAAAAGATGGCCGCTGTTGCTTTTAAACAACTTGCTTGGGGGTCCCGGCTTAAACAGCAGGTTAAATCTCGGTATACGTGAAAAATATGGCTATACGTACCATATTGAAAGTGGTTATCAATCCTATCAGGATGCGGGGTTGTTTCACTGCTACCTCAGCTGCGATTCGAAATATGTTCAGCGAAGCACCGAACTCATACAAAAAGAACTGAAAAAGCTCCGTGAGGATAAACTGGGCATCAGGCAACTTTCTGCTGCCAAAAAGCAGTTTCAGGGTCAGATAGTAATGGCCGATGAGAACCGGAGCGGCCTCCTGGTTCATATAGGGAAAGGCATTCTCAGACACGGCAGGGCAGAAACCCTGCAGGAGGTGCTCCAAAAAATTGAAAATATCTCGGCTTCCGATATCCTGGATGTGGCCAATGAAATTCTGCAGGAAGACCGGTTCAGCCACCGCACATTCTTGCCCGCATGAGCCCCTTGTTGCGCAAATACCTCAAAGACGGTGAAGGAACCACCCTGGATTTTAAACAATCCGTAAGCAGCGCTGCTAAAATCGCCAAAACCATGGTCAGCTTTGCCAATACAAGGGGAGGAGTGCTGCTCATGGGTGTGCGCGACAACAAGACCCTGTGTGGTGTGCGCAGCGACGATGAAAAATACATGCTGGATATGGCGGCCCATTTCTACTGTCGGCCCGAAATTAATATTGAGATTATTGAGCATGAAGCTGAAGGAAAAACCTTGCTAGAAGTGAAGGTTCCCGCCGGCGATGACAAACCCTATTATGCTAAAGATGAAGAAGGACAGTGGTGGGTGTATGTGCGGGTAAACGACAAAAGTTTGCTGGCCAGTAAAACCACGGTGGATTTTCTTAAGCGACAGCAATTAAAAAATCCCGTCATTGTACCCATGGGTCATGTTGAGCGTGGTATATTGGATTATCTGAGCAAAAACGAACGGATTACGCTGCCGCAAATTTGTAAGATGTTTAACATCAGCCGCCGCAGGGCCTCCAGAATTCTGGTAAACCTGATGAGTCTGGATGTGATTCGAAGCCACACCACCGAAAAAACAGAATATTATACCGGCGTGTAAAATATTTACCCCGGACCTGCAGTTATGAGGTATATGGTTTAACCTATACTCCTTTCACCGTTTTGCTTTTTAAACTACCGAAAGGGATTAATTTTTAATTGCGTATTAACCATGAAAACACTTGTTATTGCTCACCACACGGCCGACCATACCGTGAAAAAATGGATTTTATTTTTGGCCTTATTTATGTCTTCTGTTGCTCTTAATGCCCAGTACCCAGGGCATCAGCCCGAACCTGATTCCGCAGCTTCAGTACCCGAATCTTCATGGGGCGCACCTTTAGCAAGTGAAGAAGTGGAGGAATTCGGATTGTTTATCTTTCAGTTTGGCAATGGTATGATTGCTACCCTGGATGAAGCGGCCGCCCGTGATATTGGGAACAGGGTAGGTGTTTCCAATCCGATGCGCGGCATCAATAAAACCGGCGATTACTATGCCGAACTGCTACGTGCCAATATGCTTTCAGCACTTACTGATGGCGGCAGCATGCAGCCCATTCTGCTGAAAGGTTTTCTGGCACCCAATGGCAAAGTATACAAAAGCAGGGCTCAGTATGAAAGCCAGCCATATAAGCCCCTTGTTGACCCTGATGCATACGGCAGGTATAACATTGAACAGGGTGGACAGGTAAAAGTCTTTACCTTGTAATCAAGGTAATTGAAAGACGTGTGTGTTTTTCTGATGGTACACCGCACGGGCTCCGGTTTTTAATCGGGGCTCGTAGCGGCTGAACCAAAGGGCAGAGTCGTTAACTACCAGAAACCGGGCACGCGATTTGGCCAAAATATCTGCAGTAAGCTCCGGATCAAAGTCTTTGGCAATGCGAACACCCCGTTTTTTCAACAAATACAGTGCGGTATTGGGGGTGTTATCGAAAGCATAAACAATACGTGCAGTATCAGGAATCATTTTGCTAAGGGTGTCTGACAGCACCACCAGCTCTTCGGCTTCTGCAAACGCATTCTGATGATAATAGTCCCCGGTGGCAAATCGGCGATTCATCATGTGTGCCGAATGGCCGGCATTCAAAATGGGAATGATCCAGAACCCTATTCCCATGGCTACCGGAATGCATCCCATCAAAACAGTGCGGTGCTCTTGAAACAGCTGCTGAATAAACAACCAACCAAAGAAAAGGGCAGGAAACAGCAATATGAAATAATAGTCATGGTTAACGTATTGTCGATTAAACAATATCCAGATGCATCCAAATCCCAATAGCATTAGCCCCGATGCCAGCCCCGGTAAGAGGGCATCCCGCATCCTGGTTAGCAATAAGATGAGCAGAATGACCAAAAACACTGTAAAAAATCCGGATGTATACATACTTTCCTGCCAGTTATTGATGGCGTTCCGGCTATTTTCCATGAACTCAGCAAAACTGTGTGCCGGATTCATGCTTTGCAGAAAGTGTGTGTTGGATGTTTTACGGGTTAGCCAACCCGAATAGCTATACCAGCCGGCCACAGGAATAAAGGGCAAAATCAGCCACAAAAAGTCGCGTGTAGTAAACCCAACCTGCAATGCCTGATCTTTGAAAAAACGCCATGAAAACAGCAGTAAAAATCCGGCAATGCCGTATAGAAGAAAAGATATTTTCAACAGCCCGGCAAGACTCATCCAAAGGGCAAAATAACGCAGGTTGCGGGCAGGTTCTATACCATAAATTCTCATCAATAAATGATACCACGCCATCATCACAAAAGACATGGCCCCGGCATCAGCCAGGAAGTTGGGGGTATAAAAAACCATTACGGGCGAACAGTACCAGCCAAAAACCAGTAGCAGGCGCTGCATATTTTGCTGCATAAACAATCCCGTTATTTTCCAGGCGTGAAAAACTCCGATGCTTACCAGCAAATACATCAGAAACCGATAAATAAAATCATGGGGGCCAAATACTTGGTATAAGATGGCGGCGGTATAGGGAATGATGGGGAATTCCATACCGGTAATGCCTTCTGACTGACGGTCTTCCGAAACCCTGGGCAGCAGGAAATTCATGTCTTCGTGGTAATAGTTCCAAGCCACACAGGCCCGGTCGCACTGTGCCCCCTGATGCACGCTTTCAGGCGCTTTGGGCAATGTCTTGAAAATGCCCAGATAAGCACTTAAAACAATCCAGATGATCCAGAATCCATATACGGGCTTAATCCTCCGCATCGACAATGTTGCTGTCTTTGACTATATAATGTGGCCTGTTTTTTACGTTGTCACTCACCCGCCCCAGATACTCACCCAGCATACCAATGCCTATCAGCTGTATCCCGCCAAGAAACAACACTGAAATATGAAGACTGGTCCATCCGGGTTCCGTAGTACCAAAAAATTTCTGATATAAACTATACACAATCAACACAAATGCTACCGCTGAAACAATGAACCCCGATATGGTGGCAACCTTCAGAGGCCAGGTGCTGAAACTGCTGATGCCGTCAAGTGCAAACCGCATCATTTTTCGATATGTAAACTTAGTAGCTCCGCCCATGCGCTCTTCGCGGTCGTATTCCAGAAAGGTCTGGTTAAAACCTATCCAGCTAATCTGCCCGCGTATATACTTGTGCTGCTCTGGCATCTTACTCAAAATACGCTGTATTTTTCGGTGGATTATGCGAAAATCACCGGTGTCAACGGGGATTTCTATACTCGTAATTTTTGCCAATAGACGGTAAAACATCCGTGCGGTAAACTTCTTTAAAAAATTTTCACCATCTCTTTTTCTTCTCCTTGCATATACAACTTCAAATCCTTCTTTTGCCTTGTTGAGCAAATCAGGAATCAGTTCGGGTGGATCCTGCCCGTCACCATCCATAACCACAATCCATTCTCCCTTTGCGTGCTCAATACCCGCCGTAATGGCCAGTTGGTGGCCAAAATTCCGGGAGAAATCTATGTATTTTACATGGCTGTCAGTTTCTGTGAGTCCTTTTAGAATTGATAGTGAACGATCTTTTGAACCGTCATTCACATATACCACTTCCCAGGAAATATTCAGGGGTTGCAAGGTGTCGCAAATCCGCTGATACAATTTCCCAATGTTCATTTCCTCGTTGTAAACCGGGATTACAACAGACAAGATTGGGTTGGTTGACATATTGGCAAAATTATTGCTTTAGTTGCACTAAATTTGTACTGATATGAAAAAGAACCTTTTCCGTTCACTTACCATGCTTGCCATTCTGGCAGCGTCCTATACACTCTATGCATGCCAGGGCAGCAGTTCCGAAATGCACGAAGATGGGGTGGAAATCAACCAACCCAAGGAAGAGCCAACCACCGCGGAACCCAAATCCATTCCCATCAAGGATTTTGATAAATTAATTGCAGGCAATAAGCTGGTAATGGTAGATTTTTATGCGGTTTGGTGTGGCCCCTGTAAACGCATGGCTCCATTCGTAGAGCAGGTTAAAGAAGAGAAAAAAGATGTGGTAACCGTCTTAAGTATTGATGCAGAAGCCCAGCCGGAAATCAGCAGCCGCTACAACCTGGAAGGATACCCCACACTCATATTCTTTAAGAAGGGGCAGGTGATTGCCAATGCCATTGGATATCATGATAAAAACCAGATCCTGGAGCTCATTAATAAGTTTAAATAACCGGGTGTAAAATATTAACAGGAAATGAAAAGGATGCCTATAGCATCCTTTTTTTATGCCGGTGAATCTTGCAGAAAGTAGAAGAAACTGTCACCCCGCAAACCCAGACGCAGTGTCTCCAAAGCCAGAAGTTCATTGGGTGCAATATTCCCCAGATTTACGTTTGCTCCGTATAATTTAATGAACCATACCTGCTGTGATTTTAACGGGGCCTCCCAAATGATTTTATCCTGCGGAATTTTGCGAATAATCTCCGCCACCAGTCCGCTTCGTACTTCACCGGTTCCCCTGAATATTCCCACGGTGCCGCTTTCCCTCGCCTCCGCAATCACCTTCCATACCCCGGCACTGATTTCGCTTTCCATTTGCTCTATCCACTCATAAGGGGGGATGATTTTTTCCGCATCCTTGCTGCCTACTTCGCTCAATACAGTGGCCCGCTGTGAAAGTTTACGGATATATTCGCACTTGGCGTCATGGGGCATTTCTATGCTGCCATCGCTCACTTCTGCATAGTCAATGCCGGTTTTATCCAACAATCTAAGGTAATCCTCAAACTGATTGCGAACGATGTAGGCTTCAAATAGGGTGCCTCCAAAGTAAACAGGAATACCTGCTGATTTATACAGATTGATTTTATCCTGCAGGTTTGGTGTCACAAATCCGGTTCCGAAACCCAGCTTGATGATGTCGGTGTAATGGCTTCCGTTGCTGAGAAAATCCTCCGCTTCGCGCATGCTCAGCCCTTTATCCATTACCATGGTAAGGCCGCTCTCACGGGGTTTTAAACTGCGCTCCGGCAGTTGAGAAAGTTGAAATAATTCGTGGTTCATGTTTGCAATCCGGGATTGGTGAAGCGGGCTATCAGCCGAAGCAAACTGCCGGCCTTCTTCAATTCCGGTGCAAAAATAAACATTTGTACATGTTCTTCGGCATTAATGGCCAGGGCAGTTTCCAATAAGTAGGTTGCTGCCGCCTGCTGACCTGTCAGGTAGCATAATGCTGCCATCCTGTAGAGCAATTTGGTGTTGCCCGGATTGTGTTTTATTCCGGTCTGTGTAATTTCCAGTGCCCTGTCAGACTGACCCGTCTCATGCAGTGCAACACCCCAGTCAAGCCAAACTTCTTCCTCATTTGGAAAATCGTCAGATAACACCTCATACAGAGGTTCCCATTTATCGGCCATATTGGTGCCAAAATATGCTGCTGCCAGCACAATGCCGTAGTCAGCTTCCAGTGGATTAAGTTCCCATGCTTTTTCCAGATAGGGAATGGCTTTGGCATATTCCTGTTCATAGTGCCATGTCAAACCCATGCTATACCAGCTCTCGCTGTCATCAGGATTGCTTTTCAGCACTTCATGATACAATGTCCGGGCCTCTTTCACCTTCCCGGTTTCGTAGTGGCTCCAGGCAAGCAAACCTTTTAGTTCATCAAAAGCACCCTTGTGAAATCGTTCCGATTGTTCCCGGTAATGCATGATAAAACTATTGTAATCCTCATGCTCATACAATGCTTCCATGTATCCCAGCCATGCCTCGATGAAATTCTCATTGATGGTAACTGCGAAATCAAAAGCTTCAATGGCCCTTGTATAGTCCTCCAGATCTGCACAGGCATTAGCCAGCAGATACCATGCCTCTTCTGCATACGGATCCTTGTCCACCAATCTTTCCAGCATGGGTAATAAAGCCCTTACATGATTTTTATCCTGGGTTTGCCCCAGCCACTTTTCAACAATGTAGTGAATGTCGCCACCCAGATCCAGACACTTGTCCAGCACTGGCAACGCCAATTCAAACTGTCCGTAATGAATCAGCAATTCCAGAAAGTCTTCCATGGCCTGCTCATCTTCACCCGCCAGTTCCATGGCCTCTTTCAGTAGTTCCATGGCTTTTTCTTTCCTGCCCTCAAGACCATAAATGGCGGCATCTACCATAAATAATGCGGGCTCAAATGCACTGTATTCCCTGGCTTTGGCAATGTAGCGACGGGCCATG
>JBILTS010000083.1:0-9999 GCA_044371405.1 Bacteroidia bacterium | reverse complement strand
TTCTGCTGAAACACTTCATACGTATGCCATTGGTCCATAGGTTGCTGTATGCCGTCTTTTGATTCATCGTCCAGGCTGGCGCGGGTTATGCGGGGGTCTAATGATTTAATAATCATGGATTAATGATAATTTTTTTGGTGATGCCTTTTTCGGGGGTTGTCAGTAAATACATGCCGGCAGCCAATCCTGACAGGGATATGATACTGCCGTCATTTAAGGGGCTGAAACTGCGAATGATTCTGCCATCCATATTCATGAGATAAAGATTAGTGTGCTCACTGCCTGAAATGCTGATTCGGGTGTAATCTTTAGCAGGATTGGGATAAACACTGAAATTGGATTGGCCTGCTGTACTTTTGGTATTAACTCCAAAATTTCCGAATGCTATATTGTCAATCCAGGCCTGGCTTTCAGGGCTTACCATTGTTAAGCCTGAAGAATCGGTAACATAAAACGCAATGGTGGCTTTATCGCAATTCCCTGTATATCCCGGTAGCCAGTTGATGTCATTTTCAAAAAGACTGTATTTGCCATTGGTACTGTCTATGGTAAGCACGGTGGATGCAACAATGCTGTCTGCATTGAACAGGTTAACAAATCCCATCAGCCGATCGCCTTTCACCAGCTGGGTTTTGGCATAGCCACGAAAAGACTGAGGACGCCCTGGGTAACTAAATGAAGGTTCATTTAAATCCGGTGTGAATAAATCAATCATGTTTCGGCTGCGGGTGGTGATGCAAAAAGCAGGGAAAGAGTCATTTTTGGCGTTAGGGGCCGTGTATACCAGTCCTTTCAGCCATAAGGCGTTGGAACCTGTATGTGCAGCATTGCTGCGTGATGTAAAATTTCCATTTAGGCCGCTGTTGAAAGCAACCATATGGTGTGTGGTCCAGTCGCCCGGATAGGTGACGCCTAAATTTTCCCAGAGGGAAAAATCACCATTTGGGATGTTGTTTAGGACTGTACTGCCATTAAACAGCTGCAAACCGGAAATACTGATGGAGCCGTTGCTAAGTGGTCCGTTAACGGGATTAGCCGAGTAAATGATGATGTAGGCAGTATCACATACAACCCCTGCATCGGGATGTATGTAATCCAACGCAAAACTCTGGGTTTTAAGGTTGTGGTTTCCATGAATCATCAACTCCTGAAATACAGCAGGAGCGGAGTCACCTGACTTCATGGCCATAAAATAGATGAAGGCCGTATCACTGTTTAAAGCAGACTTAAAGGTTACTTTAAGTGAATCCGGAGTGCCATTTATTTTGAAGGCAGGTGCCTGTAATCCCGAGTCATCAAACTTGAGCACGGATATCGATGAATATTCATCGATGGCTGTGCTGTTGGAGAGCGTAATGCCGTCCACTTTGGTGAAGTTGCCTTCCGCACTCCAACGCACAGGAACGGATCGAGTTTTTCCATCAAACCATTCAAAATACGGATTGGGGATACTTTGGGCATTGGCTGCCACGCCTGAGATAGACAGAAGCAATAAACCAAGCTTTACAATTATTGGGGATTTCATAGCAAAGTGGTTTTATGCGAGGGGCGCTACATAGCGGGCGTCTTTCTTCAAAATTGCATTGCGCACCCAGCGGCCTTTTTCTTCAGCCATGCGCCTTACAGCAAGACGTTCTTTGTTGCAAGGCCCGTCGCCGTTGATTACGCGCTTGAACTCTTCCCAATCGGGTTCGGTGTATTCCCATTTGCCCGTTCCTTCGTTCTTTTTCAGGTTTGTATCGGGAACAGTAAGGCCCAGGTCCCATATTTTGGGAACGTACATGTCCAGAAACTGCTGGCGCATATCGTCGTTGCTGGCCATTTTAACCTTCCATTTCATCAGGGTTTCGGTGTGCTGAGAAATCTTGTCGCTTGGGCCAAAGAAGTGCATCAGCGGGGGCCACCAACGATTCATGGCTTCTTGAACCATCTGACGCTGTTTTGGCGTGCCGGTGGCCAGAAATACCACATTATCGTGGCCATATTTCAGGTGGAAGGATTCTTCTGCACATATCCGTTCAAGAGCCCTGCAGTATGGGCCGTAGCTGCCTTTGCTGTTGGTGAGCTGGTTGATAATGGCACCTGCATCCACAAGCCATGCAATAACAGCACTGTCTGCCCAGGTTTCGGCAGGATAATTAAAAATATTGCTGTATTTGCTCTTCCCATTGATGAGATCATTGATCATGTCTTCACGGCTTTTACCCAGTGTTTCGCAAGCAGAGTAAAGCAACTGTGCGTGCCCCACTTCATCCTGAACCTTGGCCATCAATGCCAGCTTTCTGCGGAAACCGGGTGCTCGGGTAATCCATGTGCCTTCAGGTAAGGAACCAATAATCTCGGAATGGGCATGTTGTTCAATCATGCGAATCAGCTGCCTTCTGTATTCCTTGGGCATCCAGTCCTGGGGTTCGATTTTTTCGCCGGCAGCAATGCGGGCTTCAAACTCGGCCAGTTTTACCGGATCTTCACCTGCAGTGAGACTGTTGGTGTTTGCGGTGTTTTCTACGTAAGCGTTTCCGTACATGGTATATTGTATTAATTGTTGTCTTTTTTGAGTCCGCTGAGAATAAATTCTGTCAGTTTATCAGCGATTTGTTCGGGTGTCATGCCACCCTGCGGTTTGTACCATTCCACCACCCAGTTCAGAGAGGCCAGAATGGTGAGGACTGCAAACTTATTATTTACGTCCTGGAACACACCTTCGTCCTCACCTTGTTTAAGTATGGTGGTAAATCCTTTTTCGTAGGCATCGCGCATGGCAACAAACCGGTTGCGGTTTTCATCACTCAGGTGCCGCCATTCGTGTACAAAAACCCAGCCGGCATGTGTGTTTTCGGTGAGGATGTTAACGTGGTTTTTAACGGCAAGCGAAAGTTTTTCAACGGGGTTGAAATAAATGTCATTCACATCGGCCAGGCCGGTAAGCAATCTTTCCGCCATCCGGAAGCAGGTTTCTGACAGAATTTCTTCCTTGCCGGAAATGTGATTGTACAAACTGGCCGCTTCCATCTTCATGCCGGAAGCAATGTCCCGCATGGATGTGCTTTGGTATCCAAGACTACGCATCATTTCCAGCGAAACGTCCATTATCTGTGCCTTTCGGGCAGATGTTTTGGTCGTGGATTTGTAGCTAACTAACATTTGTTAGTTACAAACTTACACGCTTAATCGAACAAAAACAAATTTTTTACTTCTTAAATGACAGATTTAAAACACAATGCTCAATTCATATCTTCGCAGTCATGCGATTTTGTTTCTTTTGTCTATCTCTCTGTGCCACCGCCTCCTGGGCGCAAATTGACTCTGTGTTTTTCAAGAAAGTTTTTAACGAGGCACTGCAAAATGGGCATGCCTATTCTCGCCTTGGGGAACTTTGCAAAACCATTGGCTCGCGTCTCTCGGGTAGTCCTCAGGCCGAAAAAGCGGTGGCCTGGGGCAAACAAATGCTGTCAACCTACGAATTTGACTCTGTATATCTGCAGCCGGTGATGGTGCCGCGATGGGAGCGGAGTAAGACCGAGCTACTTACATTTTCTTCACCGGTTTTTAACAAAGCGATCGGGCAGCAAAGGATTCAAGATTACAATTGCGAAGCTTTTGAAGAATTGCCATTAAGACCCGCAAAACAGCACCAGATCCCGGCGGTAGCCCTTGGGGGCTCAGTTGGAACGAAAGGGGAGTTGCAGGCCGGAATCATCAGCTTGCACAGCGATGGGCAACTGGATAGCCTGGGAAAGGCGGGTGCTTTAAGAGGCAAAATTGTATTGCTTAATAGGTCGTTCCCGGAAACATACGTCAGTACTTTCAAGGCCTATGGTGCCTGTGTTGGTCAGCGTGTAAACGGGGCATCCAAAGCCGCCGGTTATGGAGCCGTGGCTGTTTTGGTGCGTAGCATGAGCAATCGTTGCGATTTGCATGCCCATACCGGCGTGATGATATATGATGCCAATCAACCTAAAATTCCGGCCATGGCAGTTGCTACAGCTGTGGCCAATCTTCTGGATAAATTGTCAATGCAGGATCCAAATCTTCGCATTACCATGGAGCTGGGTTGCCAGACACTGCCCGATGTGCCCTCAGCCAATGTGGTGGCCGAAACCCGCGGCAGTAAATTTCCTCAGTCTGTCATTGCATTTGGCGGCCATTTCGACAGCTGGGACCAGGGTGAAGGGGCCCACGATGACGGTGCGGGCTGTATGCATGCCTTTGAAGCCCTGCGCTTGTTGAAAAGCATCGGTTATGAACCCAGGCATACCCTGCGCTGTGTGTGGTGGATGAATGAGGAAAACGGACTTCGTGGCGCTACAGAATATGCCGCTGTTGCTGGTAAAAGCAATGAAAAACATGTGGCAGCGCTGGAAAGCGACAGGGGAGGATTTACCCCCAGAGGATTTGGCGTAGACAGCGTTTTTATTCCCAAAGTATTGAAATACAAAACCCTGCTGGATGCTTATGGAATTGGTGAAATTGAAAAAGGTGGTGGCGGTGCAGATATAGGGCCCATCCGTAAAATCAATCCCAATGCGGTATTGGTGGGTTTTATCCCGGACTCACAGCGATATTTTGATGTGCATCACTCCGAAACGGATGTATTTGAAAGCGTAAACAAACGGGAGCTGCACCTTGGTGCGGCTGCTGTGGCAGTGATGATTGCGATAATGGACCAGGAGTTGGATTAAATCCGGTTTTTTTGGAAATGTCCTGAAAATTGCGTATATTATATTTTTATTAACCGGTCAAAAACCCGATCACCACTGCTGTTGAGATACGAAACCCAGTAGGTTCCTTCCGGCAAAATTTCAATGTTTGCTTCTCCTAAACCATTCACGAATTGACGATATAAAAGTTTGCCCTCAATGGAATAAATACCGCAGAAACTGCCTGGCCTACTGTTATTTAAGCGGAGTCTGTCTCTGGCGGGATTGGGAATCAGTCCCTGTCCTTTTTGTCGGATTTGCTGGTTTTGGGCAGCAGCCAATTCTAATTCAAAGACAGCAGCACTATCGCCACTGTAAGCTTCACCACTAAACAAGATGGTACCTTTGGTTGAAAGGCAGATGGTTTCAATCTGGCGGGTTCCCTTATAAATCAAGGAGTATGCCTTGTCTGTGCCGTGTTGCACACGATTATCTTTAAAATTATAGGTGCTTATCAGGGGAGTGAGCGAAAATAAAAGGTTGGGTACATAACCGCATAACAAAAGTTGACCTTGGCCGAGGTGAGCCCCAGTAACCCAAAAGGGTGGCTGAATAGTATCGGTAATGCTAGCTGTGTAGTTCCCGGGTAAAACAGGCAGAGCATACACCCTGCAAATCCCCGATGTTTTGCTTTTGCTGAACAGGTAAATGGAATCGTTAGTGGCCACCATGGCCTCGCAGTCGTAGTTGGTGAAAGTACTTGACGTAAAATCTGTTTGATCGGCGTAGCTGAAATTAATAACCTCGGGCACAATGTTACTTTTTCCCAGACTATCAGTAGGGAATTTTAGGATTTTAAGGTCTTTTCGGGTACCATTATTATTGCCAAAATCACCCACAAAAAAATGAGTGGCATTGGCTGCCATGTCTTCCCAGTCTGTGTTGGGTTTTAGCAGGGTGGTGGTGTCGATGGTTTTGCCACTGGCATCCAGCTCAAAAATCATGGGTGCCGAGCCGCCATCGCCATGCGCAAAGTAACGGTTTTGCCATATCGTCATTCCGCTGATTTCTGTGAGTGGAGCTGCAAGGTTATACCATTTCCGGATGGATTGGGCAGCCAGAGTGTTAACGGCCAAAAAGCTTATGACGAATAGTTTTTTCATGGCTGGTGTACCATTTTTCCGCCGATGATGGTGTATTTGATTTTGGTTTTTTTCAGGGCATTCTCAGGTGCTGTCATCAAATCAGTATCTAAAACTACAAAATCAGCGAATTTATTTGGTTCAAGGGAACCCTTATCATTTTCTTCCCTGTTGGCATAGGCAGCCCATAATGTCATGCCCAATAGGGCCTGTTTGCGTGTGAGTGCACCTTCGGGCTGAAAAGGGGTTTTGATATTGCCTGATACATCTTTTCGGGTTACAGCACTGTAGAATGTTTTAATGGGTGAAATATCCTCTACCGGAAAATCAGTGCCCAGTGCCACAATACCCGCCTGTTTGCATAATTCTGCATAATTATACGCACCCTCCATGCGGTTTTCGCATAACCGCGTGGGTACCCAGGGTGCATCACTGGTGGCATGGGTGGGCTGTACACTGGGTACAACGCCATATTTGCCGAATAATTTAAAATCCTTGGGATCTACGATTTGGGCGTGTTCAATGCGCCAGCGTAAACCCTCATTTTGATTTCGCAATCTGCCGAAAGTTTGCAGTGCCAGTGCATTGGCGCTATCTCCGATAGCATGAACACAAACCTGCCAGCTTTTTTGAGAAAGGAAAAAGCAATAGTTTTCAAATTCCCGCAGGTTATTAAGCAATAATCCCTTGTGTCCCAAGCGGTCACAATAGTCCTTTTTAAGCAAAGCACCCCGCGAGCCCAGTGCACCGTCCAGGTAAAATTTAACAGCCCCTACATGCATCATCCCATCGTTATACATGCCGTTTTCGGTTATGTAGGCAAAACTTTGTGGCGATGCACTCAGCATGGCATAAATCCGGAGGTTCAGTTTTCCTTGCTGTTGCAATTGTGTAAGGTATTTAATTTCGGTATTAGTCAATCCTGCTTCATCCAGTGTAGTTAGACCAGTAGCATAGCATTTATTTGCACCATCCGTCAACGCGGCATTAAGCTCTGCTTCTGGCAGTGGCGGCACGGCACCCGAGACCAAATCAACCGCATTATCTATCAGAATTCCGGTAAATTTACCATTGCTAAAGATAAATTCACCCCCTGAAACCTTTTGATTGACATCCAGTTTTAGGGCCATGACGGCTGCGGTATTGATCCATGCAGCATGGCCGTCTATTCTTTTCAGAAAAACGGGAGTGTTTGGAAATGCTTTGTCCAATGCCTCCAGGGTAGGATAACTCTTATTCTTCCAGTCATTTTGATCCCATCCACGTCCCACAATCCAGCTTCGCTTGGTGGTTTTGGCGAATTTTTGCAGTCTTTTAATAATGGCTTTTTCACTTTTGGTGCCCACCAGATCTGCTTCTTTAAGTCCTTTGCACCAAGCCAGAAAGTGGCAATGTGCATCAATGAAACCGGGGTAAATGTATTGGTTTTTAAAATCTACGAGCTTTGCTTTCGGATAAAGGGCAACAGCCAGATCTTTGGGTCCGGTAAATACGATTTTGTCATTATCGCAAACCATGGATTCAATTACAGCCATGGCTGTATCCCCTACATAAATTCTTTTAGCGGTGTAAATTGTTTCCTGCTGTGCAAACAGTGTTTGATTAGCAGAGAAAAATATGAGTGTTAGCCATGTAAATTGTATGATACGACACATTGTGTTTGTTTATGGAATTAAAACTATGCAAATTTGAATAAAATTTCGGCAATGGCCGCGCTCGGTATATAACAATTTGTTCTATCGAGCGTTTAATCGATGAATATGACCATAAAATACCTTCAGATTTTCACCTTGTGGGCAGCTGCCCTGCTTTCGATATTGTTGTATTTTTTCGCAGGCAATACCCTTTTCGGAGATGCCATTATACGAGCATTGCTGGGTTTTGACGCCTTGTTTATCTTGAATTTTACAATGGTTTTTAATCTTTTTCTGTTTAGAAGTTCAAAGACTACTGCTTTTAATCTTTTTAGGATACTTGGACTCTTGGGAGGTACAGGAAATTTTTTAATTGTTTTTTATGCAGCCTTTACAGTAGCCGGATACTGGTCTGAAGAAATTAATGGTATTTTATTTGTTTGCTCAGGCGTTTCATTTGTGTTTGTATTATACAGTTACCTGGTAACATCCTTTCAATCGCTTGTAAATCAAAGACAATTGCAAAAGCCAGAACTTACGGACTGGATATTTACCCTTGTAGTGCCTGTTCTGGTGGTCTTATATGGTGTATTTTCACTGTACAATCAGGAGACTTCAACAACCAGCGTTGGTGAGCCGGACTTTACCATTCAGCCATCAGTACTGATGGATGCCTTTGAAAAAGATGCTGCAGGGGCAAATCAAAAATACATTGGAAAAGTAGTTCGTTTTTCTGGTTCCGTAGCAGAAATTGGCGGTGATTCATCCATACTGATTACATTGAATGCATGGAAAGAGGGCTATGCGGTAAACTGCAACTTTGATCTCGCTTTAAAAGAGAAATTATCGGCGGTATTAGAGGGTGATTCATTGCTGATTCAGTGTTCTTGCAGTGGTCTAAGTGCACCCGAAGAAGGAATGTCATTATTATCAGAAACATCGCTTGAAATGACACGTTGTGCACTGGTTGAGAACTATAAAAACAGCCCCAACCTTGGCACGGATGTTGAACATCCTAATGTGGCACCTAAAAAGAAACAAAAATGAAAAATCTCTTCTTCTTATTAACGGTTTTGACTTTATACAGCCATGCTGAAGCTCAGGTATATTCAACATCCTCCGGCACCATAAAATTTTTCAGTAAAACCACTGCTGAAAATATTGATGCAGCCAACAATCAGGTGAAAGCAGCGCTGGATGCCAAGAGCGGGAATATTGAATTTGCTGTTTCCATCAACAGTTTTCTTTTTAAAAAGGCACTTATGCAAAAGCATTTTCAAGAAAACTATATGGAAAGTGATAAGTTTCCCAAAAGCACCTTCAAGGGAAGTATTTCGGACAATGCAGCGGTGAAATATAGCATAGATGGTACCTATCCGGTGAGTGTGAAAGGTAAATTAACCATGCATGGCGTTACCAAGGATGTGGTAGTTCCCGGGAAAGTAACCATTGCAGGTGCTAAGGCCGTCCTGTCAACTGATTTTAACGTATTGTTGGAAGATTATAATATAAAGGTTCCAGCAAACAACGCCTCGCAAATAGCCAAGAATATCAAAGTTTCTGTGGATTGTACCCTTCAAAAGAAATGATTAAGTATGCAGTTATCATTGCACTAAAGGCAGTGGTTTTTTTAACCCCTGTTTTTTTGTCAGCACAGCAGGATACAGGTTTTTCTTTGCTGGATGAGGAAGCACCGCAACAAACCAAGGTAGAAAATGCCTTTAAAACCACCAGGATTATCAATCTTCAGAGTCTGGAACTTACGGATCCGGGTGTGTTTGATTTTAAAATAAATCATCGTTTTGGAGCAGTAGGGTTGGGTTCGTATGAGGCATTCGGACTTGACAATGCATCTGTAAGAATGGGGGCAGAATATGGAGTTTTACCTGACCTCGCTTTGAATTTTGGCAGAAGCAGTCTGGGAAGAATGGTGGATGCCGGTTTGAAGTGCCGATTAATGCAGCAAACCACTGATGATGTGAATGCAAATAGTGTGCTGCTATATGCAGGAGCTGCCCGAACAGTCGATAAGTTGATGGGTTCCGACTGGGTATTCACCGGTCAGTTAATCGTTGGCAGAAAAGTAACCGATCGTTTTTCATGGCAGATAGCACCTACTGCGGTTAGTGGTGGTGATGGCCTTTTAGTTGCCATGGGTGTTGGTTTTAGAGAAAAGATAACGCCACGCACCACTTTCAACGCGGAATATATACCTGTTTTTACCAGGCCCGAGGTTACGGGAGATCCAACATTTTACAATTCATTTTCTGTTGGATTGGATATTGAAACCGGCGGACATGTATTTCAATTACATTTTACCAACAGCGCCGGTATGACAGAGCCACAGTTCATAGCCCAAAATACAGCTTCTTGGCTTGATAGGGGATTCCGCTTTGGATTTAACATCAGCCGGGTTTTTACGGTGGTGGATCCTGCCAGATTTAGGTGAGGGACATCGATTCCGGAAATGAATTAACACTAATGCTGAATCAGCAATTTATGGTTTTCTGCAAAACCTTCCCCGGTAACCTTCACCTGATACACCCCGTCACTTAGCGTTTGAAGATGCAATGCTGCCTTGCC
>JBILTS010000082.1:0-10029 GCA_044371405.1 Bacteroidia bacterium | reverse complement strand
AATAACTGTAAATAAGCGAACAAACACCTGTGGAATTACTGAAAAATACCGATAATAACTGGCTACAACGCCAGTTAACCAAGGAAATACCACATTGAAACCAACAAAAAGCTGCTCGCCCAAACGTGCTTTTCGAAATAACAAAATAGTCATTAACAACAAAGCGATCACATACCATGATATTGCTTCTTTATACCATGCTCCGTCAAAAATCAAAGTCTTCCATGGCCAGGTGTATTTATGCCCCCATGCAGTCTGCGTATGGCTGAATGCGAGGGCATCACCGCAATGAAAATATAAATATAACATCCACATAGCCAAGGCAAGTGGTGCTGCAAACAGGGCCAATATTTGTTTTTTATTATCTTTTTGTTTTAATATTCCAACCCAGCCGCTATTTGCGATAATCCACAAACCCAATCCTGCAGCAAAGACAATTCCCGTTGGACGGCACAATGTGAGCAAAGCCACAGCAGCGGCCAGGGGATAGTGCTCATTGCGATGAACAGAGATCAGTGCCCACATCAACAAGATGGAAAAAAGCACCTCGCTGTAAAACATGTGGTAAAAGAAGTGGTAAGGAAAAACCTGAAAAAAAACACTGAATATAAAAATCCTTCGTGGCTCCATACCGCTTGTTTCAAGCCATTTAAACAACAATACTACCCAAATCCAGGTAAGTAGTAAATGCGAAATGAAAGAAGCTAGAACATACACCAAATCCATGTTTTCAGTAAACAACAAAACCGGTTGCCGCATTAATGCGATAATCGCCGGATACAATGGAAAAAATGCAAAAGGTGTTTGTTGCCATTCAATAGGAGGTGTTGTTGGATAACCCTCCCGCGAGATGAGATGATACCAACCTGAATCGTTTCGGGCAAACACGTCCAGTACATGCTCAATCCCATTCCATCCGTTCGGTAATAAATTGCCTAGAAAAAGATAAAACAGCTTCAATCCGAACGCGAATAATAAAGCGCGCTTCAAATATGGATTCCCCGCAGGCATGACGGCAAAAGTAGCATAAAAAAAAGCCATCCTTTCAGATGGCTTTTTATAGCTGTTACTGTTATTAATAACGGTACTGATCTTTTTTGAATGGCCCCTGAACAGATACACCGATGTAATCGGCCTGCTCGCTGGTTAGCTCGGTAAGCTCTGCGCCGATGTGCGCAAGGTGCAGACGCGCTACTTTTTCATCCAGGTGCTTGGGCAATACATACACTTTGTTGTCATAATTGCTGTGGTTCTTCCACAATTCAATCTGAGCCAATGTCTGGTTGGTAAAGCTATTGCTCATCACAAAGCTGGGGTGCCCCATGGCACAACCCAAATTCACCAGACGGCCTTCCGCCAGGACAACCACTTCCCTGCCGTCGATGTTGTAAACATCAACCTGCGGCTTGATGGTATATTTGGTGCTGCCATAGTTGCTGTTCAACCATGCAATATCAATTTCGTTATCGAAGTGACCGATGTTACAAACGATGGTTTTATCGTTCATCAGTTTAAAATGCCTGTCAGTCACAATCTGGCAGTTACCGGTAGCAGTAACCACAATATTGACGCGGGGAATGGCATTCTCGAGCGTACGAACTTCATAACCATCCATGGCGGCCTGAAGGGCACAAATTGGGTCAACTTCAGTAACGATTACACGGGCACCTGCTCCACGGAGACTATCGGCACTCCCTTTTCCTACGTCACCATATCCGCAAACCACGGCCACCTTACCGGCAAGCATTACATCCGTAGCACGACGAATGGCATCAACCAGCGATTCTTTGCAACCATATTTGTTGTCAAATTTGCTTTTGGTTACGCTGTCATTCACGTTGATGGCGGGCATGGGCAGGGTTCCTTTGGTCACACGCTCATACAGGCGGTGAACACCTGTTGTTGTTTCTTCGCTGATGCCTTTGATACCGGCAGCCAGGTGAGGATATTTGTCCAAAACCACATTGGTAAGATCACCACCGTCATCGAGAATCATGTTCAGCGGCTGACGGTCTGGGCCGAAATAAAGGGTTTGCTCAATGCACCACTCGTATTCTTCCTCTGTCATGCCTTTCCAGGCATACACAGGAATACCTGCAGCAGCGATGGCAGCAGCAGCATGGTCTTGGGTAGAGAAGATGTTGCAGGAACTCCAGGTAACCTCGGCACCAAGTTCCTTTAATGTTTCAATCAAAACTGCGGTCTGAATTGTCATGTGAAGACAGCCAGCAACACGCGCACCTTTTAGGGGCTGACTGCCGCGGTATTCTTCACGAATTGCCATCAAACCGGGCATTTCGGCCTCCGCCATGCGGATTTCCTTGCGGCCCCATTCGGCCAGGGTAATATCTTTTACTTTGTAAGGAAGATATGAAGTGGTTTCTGTTGTCATGATATAAATCGGGGTGCAAAATTACTGAAAATATATCATTTTTTGTTGATTATTAATCAGAAAAATGCTATTCTTTCGGGAGATATTCAAACACTGCATCTACAGGCATTTTTAAATCAGGAAACAAAAAACTTGAAGCTTCGGTGCCTTCTGTGAATGGTGGCAAGCCTCTATATTTTTTATTTTCCAAAACGTAAATTAATATGCTTCGTTCTTGTGGTTGAATTATCCAGTATTCCTTTACCCCAGCGGCTTCATACAACTTGAATTTCACATTCATATCATGGCGGGAATTGCCCGGTGAAAGAATTTCTACCAGAATATCCGGAACACCAAAACAACCGCGCTCATCTACCTTGCTTAAATCGCAAATGACAGTCAAATCTGGCTGTACCACGGTACTATCCTTTTTTGTACCGGGAACGGGAAGCCGCACATCAAATGGTGCATAAAACAATCCGCAGGGTTTATTGATGAAATACTGGTCAAAATAACGATTTACCACCCGCACCACCAGCTGATGATTTCGGCTTGGAGCCGGACACATCTTTACCACCTTACCCTTAATCAACTCCACACGATCCAAAAAGGACCACTTCAGGTAATCCCAATAGGTATAAAAACGATCCAGATCAAGCAAGGCATAATCTGCAACGGGCTCTTGAATGGTTTGCTGTTCAGATTCGGGATCTTCGTATTCTCTATCAGCCATAGCAGAGCGCTCCCTGATGATTTCCAAGGCGGTACGAATAGCCAGCAGCTTCTTCGCTGACCTGTCATCTTGCTCGGTCAACGCCTGATGAATAACCGGTAAGGAAATGCCGGTTCTCTCCTGAACTGCTTTGTGCAAGCCATGAAATATACCTTCTTCCAACTCCGGATATTTTCGCTTTCCCACACTCCAAAATTACACAAATAACAAATAATTTACAAACAAAATACATATTTTACTCAAAAACCACAATTACAGCCAGATTTGGCCCTGGGCTTTTTGGGCTGCTTTTGCTGTATGGCTTTGCAACCTGAAGTCAAAGTTATTAAAAGCAAAATCAGCGCAGCGAATCGGAGTTTCATAATTCAAAAATACACCTCCTGCTGAATAAACCGCCAATTTGAAGTAAAATTGCAGTATCAATGACATTACTTAATATTTTCACCGACGGCCTGCATTTCATTACCCACCTGAATGATTACTTAAATATCTGGATTAGGGAATACGGCAACTGGCTGTATGCCATCCTGTTCCTCATAGTATTCGTTGAAACCGGCCTAGTGGTGATGCCTTTGCTGCCCGGCGATTCGCTGCTGTTTGCCGCCGGAGCCCTCGCTGCCAACCCCGCCAATGAGTTCAGCATACTCATACTTATTCCACTTTTAATAACCGCTGCACTGCTGGGAGACAACACCAATTATTACATCGGAAGCCGCATTGGGGTGCGCATTTTCGACCTAAAGTGGAAACTCCTGAAACGCGAGTACCTTGATCAAACCCACGCTTTCTATGAGAAACATGGCGGTAAAACCCTCATCATGGCAAGATTTGTACCCATTGTAAGAACATTTGCACCATTTGCAGCAGGTCTTGGAACCATGGGTTACCGTAAATTTATAGGATATTGCATAGCTGGAGCCGTACTTTGGGTTTGCAGCATCAGCATTGCCGGCTACCTGCTTGGCAGCAACGAATGGGTGATGAAGAACTTTGAAAAAGTGGTACTGGGAATCATCTTTATTTCCATTTGCCCCATGATTTTTCAATTTCTTAAGTCCAAATTTTCAAAGAAGTAATATGCATTTGCTGGGCCTGATTGGCAATCCGCTGGGCCATAGCAGGTCACCCGAATTATTTTCTCAGATTTTCAAAAAAGAAGGCATCTCCGACTGGCAATACCGTCTTTTTCCGTTGCATAGCATCAACGACTTACCAAGGTTACTTGAAAAACATCCTGATTTACGTGGCTTCAATGTTACCATACCCTACAAAACAGAAATTCTTCCATTTCTAAACGAAATATCACAAGAAGCCCGAGAAGTTGGTGCTGTGAATACAGTTAGTATTCGCAGAAACGACAATAATTATTTCTTAACCGGATTCAATACAGATGTCTTTGGATTTGAATCGCTGCTTGTGTCTGCAGGTGCAGAAATATCGAATAGAGCCCTGGTGCTGGGTTCCGGCGGTGCCGCAAAAGCTATTTGCTATGTTTTAAAAAAGTATAGCATACCCTATTCCATTGCCAGCCGCAACCCACAATTGGGCTATATGAGCTATGATGAAATAGATAGATCCACCATAAAAAGACACGAACTAATCATCAATACAACCCCATTGGGAATGCACCCACTTGTTGATACCTGTCCGCCTATTGCTTATGAGCACCTTACCCCCAGCCACACGGTTATTGACCTCATATACAATCCGGAAATTACGTTGTTCATGCAAAATGCAAGAATGCAGGGGGCAAGCGCGTTTAATGGAATGCTTATGCTACAAAAACAGGCTGAAAAAGCTTTGGAATTCTTCAAACAAAAATAATAAAATGAAAAAATCGATACTGATACTTTTTACCATTGCTACATTATCGGCTTGCAGCCTTTTTCGGAAAAAAAACTACGAATGGGCTGTTGACAGCGTGGCCGTCGACAGCGCGGCGGCCATAGGCGAAGCCATTTGGACCGGCGAAAACGAAATATTACCATCCAATTACCGATCTGCCCGCTATAGCGACTGGGACCTGCAACATACCAACCTGTATGTTAGCTTTGATTTTGGCAAAAAACAGCTTTTGGGCGAAGCCGAAATCACCCTAAAATTACATTTCTATGAAACCGACAGCATCCTGCTCGATGCCAAACGCATGGATATTCACTCCGTTCAATTGAAGCAGAATGATGTATGGAAATCAGCCGCATTTTCCTATACCGATAGTCTTCATGTAGTGATCCGGCCGGGAATAACATTCAGTGCGGCCAATTCAATTGTAAACCTTAAAATAAAATATACTGCAAAGCCCTATGAAACTGAAATTGAAAGTGGCTCTGCGATTACCCAGGACCGCGGGCTTTATTTTATCAACTCAGATGGCTCAGATCCGCTGAAACCCCGCCAAATATGGACACAAGGTGAAACAGAAAGTAGCAGCCGCTGGTTCCCCACCATCGATGCGCCCAACCAGAAAACGACCCAACGCATTTGCATGACCATCCCAGATAGCATGCTGAGCTTGAGCAATGGGCTGAAAATTTCTTCCGTAAAGAATAACGACGGCACACGCACCGATTGCTGGGAGCAAAAACTGCCCCATGCACCCTATCTTGCCATGATGGCCATTGGCGACTGGGCAGAAATCCAAGACAAATGGCGTGACAAACCCGTTTCTTACCTGGTTGAAAAACCCTATGCATCCCGTGCCAAAGAGATCTTCGGAAATACGCCCGAGATGATGGAGTTTTTCAGCAAATACACCGGTGTTGATTATCCCTGGGAAAAATACAGTCAGGTGGTGGTTCGCGATTTTGTGAGCGGAGCCATGGAAAACACCAGTGCCACCATACACATGGAAAACCTGCAAACCACAGAAGATGAATTCCGCGATGAAACCTATGAGGACTATGTTAGCCATGAATTATTTCACCACTGGTTCGGAGATCTGGTAACTGCAGAAAGCTGGAGCAACATCACCCTCAATGAGAGTTTTGCAACCTACGGCGAATACCTGTGGCGCGAGCATAAATATGGCAAAGCCAATGCTGATGAATTATTGGAAGAATTCAGGTTATACACCCGACTGAGTGGCATGATGGGCGGCAATGAAAAGAAACTGGTACGATATGATTTTCATCGTGCCGATGATGTTTTTGATGTGGTAAGCTACCAGAAAGGCGCACTTATCCTGCACATGCTCCGTCATGAAATCGGAGATGCCGCATTCAGAGAGGGCATTAAAAAATACTTGACCGACAATCGATTCCGTGCTGCTGAAGTCGATCACCTGAGACTGGCCATGGAAGCCGTTACAGGACGTGATTTGCACTTGTTTTTCAACCAATGGTATTTTACAGGTAGCCAGCCAGAATTGAACATTACGGGAACCTGGGATTCGGTTTCAAAGTCCATTAGCTTCAATATTGAACAAATACAAAATCACCGCAACACATATGGAATAAAGACCAAAATACTGGTTCAAACCGGCAAAACCGAACAGGTGTTTCCAATGGAAATCAGTAAACGCCTGGAATCTTTCACATTTGCATTAGCAACACGGCCCGACTTCTGGATATTGGACCCCGATAATCAGCTGCTTTGTAAAACCAACTACCCTAATGATGGCTATGCTCCTTACCCGCTGATAGCTTTAAACAAGGCCATTCATACCCTTAAAAACCCTGCATTACAGCTTGTGATTCTCAACCGAGCAGCCGAACTTCTCCCCGATTCAGAATTAGAAGCAACTGCGGACAGCATCATCATTGCCGCTCTGCAATCCGGCTGGAGCCCGCTGCTGAATGATGCCCTGGCTCAATGCTCATTCCGCAATTTCAAGGATAGCAATACCATCAAAACCCACATGCAGCGCATTGCTTTGGGTAATTTCGATTCCGATGTAAGAGAAAGAGCCCTCTGGGCCATTCGTACTAAGTATCCACAACTCGAAGCAGGCCTATTGTCACGCATTACCTCCGATCCCAGCCCCAAGATAGCTAACCATGCCATCGACTACATAAAATGGGAATCGCGCTTTGCCGATACCGCCCGAAATGCAGCAAAGCATGCAAATAAAGCCATTGCTGCAGCGTGGTTAAAAAAATGGATGACGGAGGATACGGGAATGGAACCCCTGAAAACCATGCTGGTAGTTCACAAAAACCAAAAAGCCGGACTGAGCGCCTTCTCCCTTGTTTTTTCAAATTGGTTCTTCAACAATATCGCTATTGACATCAAAACAATAGGCGACTCGAAAGTGAAGCAGTTGAGCTTTCTCGAAAGCGAACTCACCAAAACTGAACACCATACACTGTTAAAGATAGCTGCAAATATTATCAAGCCGGCTATGGAGGCATATACCGAAGAGGAAAAACCGGATTGGTTTCCCATCGCTGAAAAATTGGTCAAAACAGCGGCTAAATAAGGACTTAACCCAAATTTAACCCTTATTTTTGCGAAATGATGGTAACGGCAGATGAACTTAAAAAAGGCATGTCAGCCAAAATCACTGCACTATTGCCATCACCACAAGAGGAGCGCTTATCTGCCATGGGATGTGTTCCCGGAACCCTTATCAAACTTGAGTTTACCGCACCATCTGGCGATCCCATTGCATTTAATGTAGAAGGTTACCTGCTCGGACTTCGAAGATCTGAGGCACAATTGCTGGTGGTTGAACTGATTGACACTACTGCTAATGGCTGAAAACATTGCCCTGATAGGGAATCCAAACTGCGGTAAGTCCACCCTCTTTAACCTGCTTACCGGTCTCAGGCAAAAAATCAGCAACCTGCCCGGTACTACCGTTGAAAAAAAACAAGGTAAATGGCAATCAGACAGCATTACGCACACATTGCTGGATTTACCGGGCATTTACAGTCTGTATTCAGAATCCGACGATGAAAAAGTGGTTGTTAAATCCTTGCTGGGATTGGGAAAAAGCCAAGTCCCCGAAAAAATACTTTTTGTACTGGACGCGTCTAATTTGCGCCGCAATCTGCTATTGTTTTCGCAGGTTGCCGAGCTAAAAATCCCCATGGCAGTATTGCTCACCATGAACGATACTGCAGTTAAAAAGAACCTGAATATAAACGCTGATAAACTTGAAAGTATGCTGGGGGTGCCGATTGTAAAAATCAATCCGCGCAAGGGTAAAGGTATTGAAGATATCCATGCGGCTCTTAGTAATGCAAAGGTTTCTGCTTTACAGTTGGTCAGCAATACAGCAGACCGGCTAAATGACTTTGTTTTAGGTGGGAAAAAAGAGGGCATCGCCGCTGAAACACTCTCCCGTTATGCCCACATTGAAAAAATTGTGGGGCAATGCGTACTTAGCCAGTCAGCTTCCAGTAAATCATGGCGTGCAACAATGGATCTCTGGCTCACACACCGATTTTTTGGCTACTTGATTTTTGCTTTTATCATGCTCACCATTTTCCAAGGGGTATTCACCTTGGCAGAGTACCCCATGACATGGATCGAACAAGGGTTTACCATGCTGGGCGAATGGACCTCAACCTCATTGCCAACAGGTGCTTTTTCTTCCTTAATCAGCCAGGGACTGATACCCGGTATTGCCGGGGTGGTGGTTTTCGTACCACAGATTGCCATTCTTTTCCTCTTCATTGGATTGCTGGAAGACAGTGGGTACATGACCCGCGCCAGCTTCATCACCGACCGAACCATGCGCCGCATCGGACTTAACGGACGCTCCGTAATTCCCCTCATCAGCGGCTTTGCCTGCGCCATTCCCAGCATCATGGCCACCCGAAGCATTAAGCATAAAGGCGAAAGGCTGGCCACCATGTTTGTTATTCCGCTCATGAGTTGCAGTGCGCGCCTTCCGGTATACACGCTTCTCATCTCTCTCGCCATTCCTGAAGCTGCAGGTATAGGGCCTTTCAGCCTGCGCAGCGTTATCATGACCCTGGCCTATTTTGCCGGAATCATTGCCGCTGTGGGTATCTCTTTGTTTTTCAAGAAAAGAAATGAAATTTCAGAAACATCTGAGTTCATACTTGAAATGCCCACATACCAGATACCCAGAATGCAAACCGTATTGCTGCAGATGTCACAAAAAAGCATGAGCTTCATCACGTCTGCCGGTAAAGTAATTGTGGTTATTTCCATGATACTTTGGTGGCTAAGCAGCTACGGTCCCGGCAATGCCATAGAAATAGCCGAGTCAGAGGTTTACAGAACTACAAACAATCTTTCTGACGGTTTATACACCGATGAAGATAGAAAAACCGATCTGGCTGAAGCAAGACTGGAAGCCAGCTACGCTGGGCATCTTGGGAAATTAATAGAACCTGCCATCCAACCTTTGGGCTACGACTGGAAAACCGGTATCGCTATCATATCATCTTTTGCTGCCCGAGAGGTATTCGTTGGAACCATGGCAACCCTGTTTCGCGGAAGAGAAGACAACCCGGAAACCATAAGGGATGTGATGAAGCAAAAAATGAATCCTAAAACAGGCAAACCACTTTACGGCCTGCCCTATGCACTGAGTCTCATGATATTTTACGCCTACGCCCTGCAATGCATGAGCACCATTGCTGTCATGAAACGCGAAACCGGTGGTTGGAAATGGCCATTGATTCAGTTTTCAGCGTTTTTGACTTTGGCATGGCTTAGCGCTTGGGTTGTTTTCAATCTGACTTCAGCGCTGATTTAAAATTATTTCATGTTTTTTCAAGCCAAAGCGGCTTTTCGATTGTATATTTGCAAGGCAAAATATATTCAGGAGCCAAAGCATACATGAGACAACTTAAAATTTCGAAGCAGTTTACCAACCGGGAGAATAAATCCCTAGACAAATACCTTAACGAAATTTCTAAAGTACCTATGATTGATGCGCAGGAAGAGGTGGAATTAGCCCGCCGAATCCGCGAAGGAGATCAGGCCGCTTTAGAAAAACTGGTAAACG
>JBILTS010000190.1:0-2954 GCA_044371405.1 Bacteroidia bacterium | reverse complement strand
TTAGCTTTGATCTGGATGCTCTTGCCAGTCTGAGGGTTACGGCCGGTGCGGGCAGCACGCTTGCCTACTGAGAAGGTACCGAAACCTACGAGGGTTACGCTGTCACCTTTTTTCAGTGATTTGCTGATGGCGTCGATAGCGGCATCAAGAGCTTTGCCTGAGTCAGCCTTGGTCAGTTTTGAACCGGCTGCGATTGCGTCGATGAGTTCTGATTTGTTCATGATATTTTTGTTTTTAAAGGTTGTGCTGCTAAATAAGACATGAAAGACCCATCGTAGCAAGTGTTTTTGTCATTTCGAACAGATATGTAATCCACATTTTATCCGCATTTCAGGATTTTAATCCCCTTGAAACCCTTTGTCATGGCTATTTTTTGCTTGAAATCATGGCTCAATACCCTATAAATACTAACTTTGTATTATAATGGACATTAAAGCCGTACTAAAATCGCTGGGTATAGGTCAGCAACTGGAAAGTGCCTCCACAGGCACGCAATGGCTCACAGCTTTGGGTACCGGAACCCGCGACATCATTAGCCCGGTGGATGGTAAAAAAATCACCACGCTTGTATATGCAGGTGATACAGAGTATGAAGCGGTGATGAAACGAGCCGAAACGGCATTTCCTATTTGGCGGGCAATGCCGGCACCTGCCCGCGGTGAAATTGTGAGGCAAATGGGTGAAGCATTCCGGGAGAACAAAAAGAATCTGGGTGCATTGGTGAGCTACGAGATGGGTAAAAGTCTGCAGGAAGGGCTGGGCGAAGTGCAAGAGATGATAGACATCTGTGATTTTGCAGTAGGACTGAGCAGGCAACTTTATGGATTGACGATGCAAAGTGAAAGGCCAGGCCACCGCATGTTCGAGCAGTGGCATCCACTGGGTGTGGTGGGAATTATTTCCGCTTTCAATTTTCCAGTGGCTGTTTGGAGCTGGAATGCCATGCTGGCCGCAGTATGCGGTGATGTATGTATTTGGAAACCCAGCGAGAAAACACCCGCCTCTGCGGCAGCCGTGCAGCAAATCATCAGAAAAGTACTCATGGCAAATCAATTGCCTGAAGGTATATTTAGTATTGTGCAGGGTGACAGGGAAATGGGCGAAAGAATGGCAGCTGACCGCCGTGTAGCATTGGTAAGTGCAACCGGAAGTACCCGTATGGGTAAGCGAGTAGCCGAAGTAGTGGGTGCCCGTTTGGGCAAAACACTGCTTGAATTGGGAGGCAATAACGCAATTGTTGTGAGCGACAAATCCAATCAGGATCTGGCTTTGCGTGCCGTTTTGTTTGGTGCAGTGGGTACTGCCGGACAGCGTTGCACCACAACACGCCGTGTTATTATCCAAAAGTCTATTTATCAGAGCTTCGTTAATAAACTAAAAAGAGCGTATGCACAGGTTACCATTGGTAGCCCGCTGCTGGAAAATAACCTAATGGGACCACTGATTGACGAGCATGCCGTGAAGGCATATACCAGTGCACTTGCCCAGTTGGAAAGCGAGGGTGGTAAGATATTGTATGGTGGCAAAATACTCAACGGAGCTGAACATGAAAGCGGCTGCTACGTGCAGCCAGCCTTGGCCGAGGCCCAGAATCATTACCATATTGTGCAGGAAGAAACTTTTGCACCCATATTGTATGTCATGTCGTATGACACCCTTGAACAAGCTATTACCATGCAGAACGACGTTAAACAGGGATTGAGCAGTGCTATATTCACCGAGAGTCTGGCGGAGGCAGAAATGTTTTTGTCTTCCGCAGGCAGCGACTGTGGTATTGCGAATGTAAATATCGGAACCAGTGGTGCCGAAATCGGTGGAGCTTTTGGCGGTGAAAAAGAAACCGGCGGTGGCAGGGAAAGCGGCAGTGACTCTTGGAAAAACTACATGCGCCGGCAAACCAATACTGTAAATTATAGTGGTAAAATGCCGCTGGCCCAAGGCATTAAGTTTGATATCTGATTGTTTATTGGTTTAGTTGTTTATTGGCAGGAATTGCCTGTGTTTGCGGAGCAAAGCGATATTATTTTGACTTAATAACTCCTTCATTCTTTGTTCCTTCATTTAAATAAATTGTGAATCTATTTTAGAACGGGTCATCCTTCGACATGCTGAGCACGACGACTATTAAACGATTAAACTAAGAAAACATTAACGCCAGCCAATACTTGCATAGATTTTCACTGAATTACGAGAGTTGCATGAAGGATGAAACTACACCAATAAACCATTGCACCAATAAACGATTAAACGAATAACCAACCCTCAGAACTGCTGTCCGATGAAGAAGTGCACCTGTCCGGGTTTACCGCTGCGTGGAACCTGTTGGTAATCGAAACCATAGGCGTAGTCAAGACCGATGAGGCCAAACATGGGCATGAACAATCGGACACCAACACCTGCGGCTCTTTTAAGCTGAAATGGGTTGTAGGAACGCATGTTATTCCAGGCATCACCGGCCTCCAGAAATGCAAGGGCATAAACTGTAGCTGTTTGTCCGGTTGTGATTGCATAACGCAGCTCTGAGGTGAACTTATTGAAAATAGGAGCTCCCGCTTCGCTGCTTGTGGCAGTGGCAGATATAGAGTAGTTGTCGTAACCCCGCTGAGAAATAATCTCTGCTGCAGCTATGTTGAAGCCAAAGATACCGGCACCTCCAACCTGAAAGCGCTCGAAAAATGTGGTACCCATTGCCCTGTTGTAATAACCAAGGAAGCCAAAACGGGCTTTATTCATCAGCACCAGTTTTTTGGTAATGGGGGTGAACCATTCCATGTCTAATTTCCACTTATAAAATTCTGCCCATTTGTATTTTTCCTGCAGTGTGAGTTGTGACACATCTTTGTTGCGCATCAGCGAGAATGGCGGGGTTCCTTGAGCACTTAATGTGAGTGTGCTTCCGTTGGTTGGGAAGATTGGATCTGATACAGAGCTTCGTGTAAGTATAACTTGAAGTG
>JBILTS010000081.1:0-10068 GCA_044371405.1 Bacteroidia bacterium | reverse complement strand
CAAATAGCAAGGGATTGGATATGTAGCATGGGGTTAGCCAACAAATTCAAAACAACAATAAATGGAGAAAACGGCCACCGAAAATTACCCACAAAAGAAAAGCCCCGTTTCCGGGGCTTTTCAAAGGACTATTGCAATGTGAGTCGAATTGGCAATGTTCTCCACGCTGTGGTAAATTTACCATTGTTCTGCGCGGGTATCCATGGCGGGCATTTCTGAAGCACCCGAATGGCTTCCTTGTCAAATTCAGGACAACCCGGGGTGGGCTGAATAATCTGTATTCTTGAAATCCTACCATTTACATCCACAACGAATTTCAGCTGCACATACCCTTCAATACCTTCATCGCGGCAGCGTTCCGGATATTCGAAGTTAGCAACGATAAAACGTTTGAATGCCTCATCACCTCCGGGAAACTTGGCTTCTACCTGCACTTTACCAACGGGTTCATTGTTGCCTTCAAAAGGGCTGCCACCTTCTGTGCCGGTAGATCCATCGAAGGGATCATCTGACCCCTGCTGGGTTTTGGTGCTGGCATTGGTGATGGTAGAAACCGGAGGCGTTTCAAACTCTTCGGTAGTGAGTTCATTAATAATAGGAGCCACATAGGCCTGGGTTGCAACCGGTTCCGGTTCTTCCATCTTGGGTTGTTCCTTGGGTTTTTCTTCTTCCTCTTCTTCCGGCGGTTTCACATCTTCCAGGTTGGTAATTACTATTTTTACCTTATTACCGTCTTCTTTTCCCCCAATTTTTTCAATAATCAAAGGTATGGAAGCAGCAAGCAAAACTGCAGAGCAGGCGATGGCCGTAGCAATAACTTTGGATTTACGATAAATACTTCTTACATAGTATGCGCCGTAATCCTTGAAACGGTCCTCAAAAACCATGGCAAGGCGGTCTGCCGATTCCGGCTGATCCCAAGCGTTGAAAATGTCGTTTGCCATATCTCCTCCTTTTAATTACCTTGTTTTTTAATCAGATCTTTCTCCAGTTTTGCCATTCCTTCATCTATCACAAAGTATTTGGCAATCTGGGTAATCATGAATTCATCCATCACATCAATCATATTGCGGTATGTGGCTCCCTCATCGTTTTTCACCAGCACAATCTGTTTGGATGCAGTCTGAACCTGCAGAACCTCATCATCGAGTTTTCTTTTGGCTGCGGTGTCTTTATCATCGAGTTTATTCATACGCTTTTGAATATCCTGCAACTTGCTGAGCATGTCGGCGTTGTAGTCAATTAAGACCTTACGTAATCCGTTGCGGGTATAATCAATGGGAATGAGTTCGGTTGTAGGTTTCAATGAACCTCTGTAATAGTAAATCTTATCGTTACCGGTGAGCAGCAAGGTAATACCATCCTTAACCTCGGGTGCTTTTTGATCCTTGGTCTTTTCATCCAGCTTCTCCGGGAAAATCATACGAAGAACTTTTGGTTTGCTAAATGTGGATGTAAGTACGAAAAATGTTAGCAGCAGAAACGCCAGATCCACCATGGGGGTCATATCCACATGGGTACTCGATTTTTTGGCTCTTTTTTTACCGCCTTTGCCGTGGCCACCACCACCGGATTCCTGAATTTGTGCCATGTTAGTGTTCCTTTCTTATTTCAATGATGGTTCTGCTTCCAGGCCGGTTATCATCTGGAATTGTTTTACTTTGGCATCCCTGAAAACCTGGATTACATTCTTTACGGCGTCGTATTTAGCATCGGATGAAGCTTTTACTGCAAACTGAATGTAATTAGATTTATCAAAGGGAAGCTTTCGGGTTTTGGCTTCTTCTTCACGTGCCTTGAAATCGGCGTGTGCCTCAAGACGTGTATAATAGGCCCACCAGTATAATTCACTTTTTTTACCCGTTGTGTCATAAGGCACACCGGTCTGATTAACCTTGGCTCTTTCATTGGCTTCCAGTTCAAGGAATTGTGGTATTGACGAAACCTTGAGACCGATTGCTCCTGAACCGGCAAATTTCTTCACCGTGAGGGAATCCACCTTAAGGCCCGACTGATTGCAAACCTTTTCAAAAACCTTAGATTTTACGGCGGCATTGGTTAGGTCAATAAAAGCCCTTCCCTGATTATCCACCGTAATCATAAATACTTGTTTCGGTATTTCGGTTTTTGTGGTACTGGTGGGCGGTTCAACCACCACCGGCTCCGGGGTTCTGAAACTGGAAGTGAGCATGAAAAAGGTTACCAGCAGAAACGCCAGATCCACCATGGGCGTCATGTCCAGTGTTGGATTCGAGCGGGGCATTTTCACCTTTGGCATGATCCTGTTTTTAACTTTATACGATTAATGAATAAAAAGTAAACGGCATTATGCATGATTGGCATTGAACTCGGAAACAATGCTGTATCCGGCTTCATCCATGCTGTAAGTCATGCTGTCTATGCGGTTGGTGAAATAGTTATAGAAAATGATGGCCAGGGTAGACGCGATAATACCGAAGGCAGTGTTTACAAGGGCTTCAGAAATACCGGTCGCCAGTGCCGCTGTATCTGGTGCACCTGTGTTTGCAAGAGCCGCAAACGCACGGATCATACCAAATACAGTACCAATCAGACCAATCAGGGTTCCGATAGATGCACAGGTTGAAATGATAACAAGGTTGCGAGACAACATAGGAAGTTCAAGGCCGGTGGCTTCTTCCAATTCTTTTTCTATAGCCGCTTTTTTCTCATCGTTGCTGAGTTTAGCATCTTTGGTTACCGTTTGATAACGAACCAGGCCACTTCTTACTACATTGGCCAAAGAACCTTTCTGCTGATCGCAGGCAGCAATGGCTTCATTGAACTGATTTTTTCCCAGCATTTGGCGGATACCACGAATAAACGAGGCAGAATTTCCCTTGCCTGAAGCTGCTGTGAGCGTGATGAAACGTTCCACCACAACCAAAATTACAGTGATGTTTACGGCAATCAGCAAAGGAACAATAAATCCACCGCGGTGGATAATACCCAAAATGTTCTTAGGGTGACCTTTAACGACGTCGTTGTTTTCAAAGTTTGATGCATTACCCATTACAAACATGTAGATGAGTACTCCTACCAGAAGCGCAAAAATGATGGCGCCGCCCGCAAACCAGCCCATGAGGGCATTGTTACCTGATGATTTTTCTGTGTTATTCATACGGATTTTGTTGTTTTTCTGTTAAAGGTGCAATATTACTCACACAGCGCGTTAATTGCAAATAACCTTATTGTTAAGATTTTTTACTTCACAATACTAAACGCTTGCTCTTGAACTACATTATCACTTTATTGCCATTTTTCATGAATTACTTTTTTGCATCCTACACTTATCGCTGCAGTACTTCACTTCAGCCCAGCATTTCTCCCATTTTTTGCGCCATTCAAATGGCCTTTGGCAAACCACACAAATTTTGGGTTCTATTCTTTTCTTTAGTGGTAGTTTGGCCATTTAGTGAATGATGGTTACCGTTCCTCTCATTTTGTAAGTCTTGTTATCCCAGCCATCGAAAACCACATACCAGGCATAAACCCCATCCGGTGCTGTTTTTCCATTAATCTTTCCATCCCATTGCTGCTTTTTGTTCTCGCAATCCCAAATTTTACCCCCCCACCTGTCATACACCCGCATGTGGTAATTTTTAACAAAAACCGGAACCGTTCCCCAAACATCATTGATTCGGTCTTCGTTTTCGGTAAAAGCACTGGGGACCCATAATTCAGGGGGCTGATAAAGATAAATCCAGTTACTTTGGCTGCTGTAAGGTTTTCTATTTGAATTTGATGAAAACTCATGTGCCGTTACCCTATACCAATAACCACCCCAGTCATAATCTAAATTAGCGTCTCTTGCCTGCCGGTTTTTGGCATTGGAAACAATCATTGTCCATGGTTTTGATTCATATTGTCTTTCCACGGTCCAGTAATCAACCGCCCCTGCCCATGATGCATAATCCTGCCATTTTAAATCAAAGTGATACTGAGGCCGACCGGTCGCAGTGCCCGAAAGAACGATATTACAGGACTCACCGCCTGGTTTGCTGATGTGGCCGCACTTATCAACCACTACCACAGTATAGCAATACGATTCATTATCTACATTGAAGGATGAATCTAATGCTGTTGTATCTGTGGTAATGATAAATGGCTTTTTACCCATGCTGCCCCCCCTGGGGTATCGATACATTTCATATTCCTTGAAATCAGGTTCTTTGCTATGCTCCCAAGCTGTTCTGACAGTTTTATCAAAATCTACGGTAGCAAATTTCATGGGGGTAGATGCGATGGGAGCGTTTAATTCTGAAACTGTGCAGAATGGGAAAGCACTCTCAACCAGTTGGTCGCAAATATTATATCCTTTTAGTCTGTAACAGTAGTTATTGTTGGACGGATCATTGGTGGTCAGGTCATTGAACTCACCGTCCGTATAGCTTCTGATGGTATCCAAAATAACCCTAACATTATCGGGGTTGGTTCTTTCAAGCAAAAAATATTTAAAAAATGCAGCGGGCTGGGTGGTTTCTTTCCAGGAAATCTTAATTCTTCCTGTAGTTCTGTCTAAACTCACACAGATGGCATCGGGTGGAATTACCACTGGTGGCGGTGTAACCAGCATTCGAATGGTGGCCCATGTAGTATCAGCTTTGGGGCATCCACGATCAAAAACCATGACCCGCAAGACAACGGTATCAGTTGAATAGCTGCTGCAGGTGGTATTCCATTTCACTTCTATGCGGGCACTGCCTATTCCGGGCGTTATAACCACTTCAGCGGTATCATTCCCTTTCATACCGCCATTGTTCATTCTAAAAGCCCTCAGCATCAGGGTATCATAAGGATCAGGATCTTTTGCCGTGAGACCGAACCGGATTGACTGTGTTGCAATAACCTGAATGAATGTATCCTTCATGGTTGGTTTTTTATTCAGGTTTTCAAAATCAATCTTAAATATGGCGTTGTTGCAGTTGTTACTGTTCATACTGCGGCTATATGCTCCCGGAGTGGTTGGAAACAATCCGTTGCGGCCGCAGCCGGCACAAACCGACTGATAAATAATTCCTTTCTTATCAAACCTGCTGGTTCCGCCATCTACATGTTCCTCTGCATCCCTGCCGGCGGATGAAACTCCGCCAAAATAGGTTGCATAGGCAAGCCCATTCATATTTTTGCTAAATACGGCAACATAAAAATCGCTGCCATCAGTTACTTTCTGTGCCGCATCTGAAGAAATGGGCAGATTTCTCGTATTTCCCGTATTTCTATGAATTTTGGGAGAACCGGTTTGGTTGTCGGTCAGGTAATCATTGGTCGATCCGCCCCATCCTGAAACAAATATTCGCTCACACCTGTCCACCAGAAATGCCGACGGACTGATGTTTGGCTGGTTACTGTTTGCCCCGAAAGTAGAACTGAGCGTGAGATTATTCAATCCCGTATCATAGCGAACAATGAACTGGCCTTTTGCAGGCTGATTATACAAGGCATTGATTATGGGAAAAACACCCTCTGTTTGGCCAAAGAAATAAGGATTACCTGAATTATCCGTTTGGGCAAAGTAGGCCTGTTCATATAAGAACGTGCCTACATGGGTTGCTGCTATTGCCTTTCCGGTATACTTATTAAATCTGAATGCAACACCATCTGCAATTCCACCTTTGAAGTTATTTTTAAAAACTCCTGGGAACTTCGAGAATAAATCCTGACTGCTGCTGCCTCCACTGGCATATAAATCGCCATGTTTACCCAACGCAACACCATAGAAGGCATCATAACCATTGCTACCGGCTAGCTGCGACCACTTGAGTTGTGTAAGATTATTATTCATGGCAAACAACACGGCATCTTCCTTGCCTCCAAACCAGGCGCTATTTGATGATCGAGGAAAATCGGTGCTGTAAGTAAAACCAGCCACAAAGACCTGGGTATCATCTGTTACGATTTCGCCTCTAAATTCGTCCGCATAGTTGTAGAGCAGCGGATAATCATCAATGGGATTAACCGCCCTGTTTGCACCTACTGCATCCATTCCGGATCCACCAAAAAATGTGGAGGCAAGCAACTTGCTGCCGTCGCTGCTGATTTTGGATACAAAAAAATCATAATCGCCGCGGTGAAAACCCTGGCAAGCGCCTGAAGTGACAGGAAATGATGTACTTCTGGTGCTTCCCATCACATACAAATTACCAAACCTATCCACCACCATGCTGTGCGGCTGTTCATTGTTTTCGCCACCCAAATAGGTACAATACATCAATGTATTTCCATTGGGTGAAAATTTAAGTATGGCAGCATCCCTGGCACCACCGTAACCCAGACTTTCACTTTGTCCACCCCCAAAAGTTAATTGATATGCTCCCGGCGTAGTAGGCAGACCGGCATTAAAAACAGTACCACCAGCATAGGCGTTGCCTAAGTCATCATAAGTTCCCGAGCAACCAAAATTATCGGCACGTGAACCACTGAAGGTGCTAAATACAAGCACCGGATCGATGATTGTTTTGGTTTTTCGCCTTCGTGAAATTTCTGTTTTTATCTGAACCCCAATGAAACCCCCATCATTTATATAGTCGGCCTGCAAATCGCTTTCTGTTTCTTTGTATTGTGAAAAGACACGCGGAAGCTGCTCGGCAAAGACACCAAGACTGGTTTTAATTTCGAGGTTATCTGCATTTACTTTTATTGACGCTGCACCCTCGTATTTCCAGCGGATTTGATTGATTTTTTCAACATTACTGCAATTGATATTGTATTTTACCCTACCCTGAAATTCCAGAATTTCCAAATCTACTCCCGGATACAAATCTTTCACAAAAACAGCTGCATAGGCTCTTGCCGGGCGAGATTGCGCAGCAGACTTTCCATAAAAGTAGTTATAACTTTCCTGAAAATGATCTCCTTTGCCCAGGGTTTTACGAAAATTGCCATTTTTAAATTTTAGCAGAAGGGCATGTCCATTAACCGTAAATTGATCGGTGCTTCTTGCATGCATCTTTTCTGTTGCCTGCGGATCCCAGCTGTTAATCCATATACCAGAATCCGACACCCAGACATCAGCACTGCCTAGGGAAGCCTTAAAATAATAGGAGGCAGGCCACTGGCCGGTATTTTCAATAAACTTGAGCTGGCCTTTCAGGGGTGTGATCATCAAACCCCAGGTGATGACACTGATGAATGCAAATATTTTTCTGCCAAACCCCATGTGTTTGTTACAAATTTCGGACTTTTGCAGCAGCGTCACAAATATAAAGACGTAAAAATCATGCGTATCGTTTTCTTCGGCACCCCGGCATTTGCAGCACACACTCTCAGAAAGCTGAAAGATAGCGGAAAAGATATTGTTGCCGTGGTAACCGCTCCAGACAAGCCTGCAGGGCGTGGCATGCATTTGCATCAAAGTGAAGTTAAGAAAACCGCCATTGAACTTGGGTTGCCGGTTTTGCAGCCGGAAAGACTCAAATCGGAGGAATTTGTGACACAAATGCGACAGCTAAATGCGGATCTGGGAATTGTAATTGCCTTCAGGATGCTGCCCGAAATCATCTGGAGCATGCCAAGACTGGGAACTTTTAATCTGCACGCATCGCTATTGCCCCACTACCGTGGTGCAGCGCCAATCAATCACGCTATCATTCAGGGAGAAACTGAAACAGGAGTAACTACATTCTTTCTTAAACACGAAATAGATACCGGTGACATCATGCTACAGGAATCTGTAAAAATTGATGCTGATGACAATGCTGGCAGCCTGCACGACAAGTTGATGTTGGCAGGTGCAGCGCTGGTGTTAAAGACGGTGAACCTGGTAGAATCAGGACAAACAAAGGGGCATCCCCAAATCCTGACTGGAAACGAAAAACCGGCACCAAAAATTTTTAGAGATTTCTGCAGACTTTCTGAACAAGACAGTGTATTTCAAAACCATAATAAAGTTCGCGGCCTAAGTCCATACCCTGCCGCATGGATTGAGGCCTCACAAGGTCCAATGAAGGTTTACAATACAGCCCCATTTAACCAAGATATTATTCATGTGCAGGAAAGTGTGATTATCCATCAAAATAAACTATTCTTTCGCTGTAAAGACGGATGGCTGGAGCTTCTTAAAATACAGCCTGCCGGAAAAGCAGTGATGACAGCCCGAGATTTTATCAATGGCCAAAAAAATAAATAATTTTTTAACAAATATTTGTTTTTGTCACTTTTTTATCTGAAATTGCATTTTATAAACCTCTAAAAACACCGCCTATAGCATTCAAGCCATACTCCTTTAAACTGTACTACAAGTCTAACCATAATCAAAAAGGAGGAAGCCATGCAAAAACCCATTATCTCTGACGGTGCTTTATTAAAAGTTTACCAGGAAGGAAACGAATCAGCGCTCGAAACCCTCATAAAGAGGCATAAATCACGTATTTTTACCAGCATTTACCTCCTCGTAAATGATCGTTATCTGGCTGAGGATATCTTTCAGGAAACATTTATAAAAATTATCCATTGCCTTAGAACAGGCAAATACAAGCATGAAGATAAATTTTTACCCTGGGCACTTAGAATTGCACGCAACCTGAGTATTGACAGCATCAGGCAGAAAGGAAGAATGCCTGGAATTGTAACTGATAGTGAAGGCAATGACATTTTCTCTTACATCAACATAAAGGAAGACAGCAGAGAACAAATAGTTATTGAAAAAGAAGAACATACTGCGTTGCACAGGTTTATCAATCAACTTCCCTCAGAACAGAAAGAGGTTTTGATTCTTAGGCATTATGCCGATTTAAGTTTCAAGGAAATTGCAGAATTAACCGGAAACAACATCAATACCTGCATAGGTCGTATGCATTATGCCTTAATCAATCTTAGAAAAATGATGCAAAAATCTGTGGTGGAGGTAAAATAAATGTTGCGGGTTATGCGTTATAGTAGCGTAAACAAGCCTATGACACAAAACATTACCGAAGAAACATTGATTTTACTGGCTTACGGAGAATTAAACGCTGAACAGCGCAAAGCAGCGGAGTCCGCCATGGCAGTTAACCCCGATTTACGCACATTTTACCAATCAGTATTGCAGTCTAATCAACTGTTAAATACGATTGAAGAAAACCCCCATCCCACGTCGGTAGCCATCATCAGTGAGCATTCTCACGACAGCCATACTGAAGCCGTATAAAAAGTTTTAAAGTATAAGACTTAGGTCGTTTTACTGCTTGAACTTTTTTGTTAGGTTTGCAGCAAAGAATGATGATTAGAACATCCTACCTGCAAATTGTTTTAATTTTACTGATAATTACAGGTACTGCATGCCAATCAGTGAAATACACTGACAGGGGTGCTTTAGGAGGATCATTTTCAAGTCTTCCGCATAAAGCTACAAATAAACATAAAGTTGTTTCCACATCGCCTCTGAAAATCAGCAAAGTAGAAACCGCGGAAGAAATATGCAGCCTTTCGCTAAAAGACAAACATTTTAACAGTACCACAAGCCACAAGGGCAATGCAGATGGATTGAAAAACGTCAACCAGAAATTGACTTCGAATTTCCTGACAAAAAAAAGCATCAAAAAAATCAAGCAAAACCAAAGAGCCACTGCTGTTCAAGCATTTAATAAAGATAATCCTGAAGAAGGGAGCATACGCTGGTTTGTTTACCTACTGCTGTGTTTTTTATTACCACCCCTCGCCTATTACCTAATTAAACGCCAGACTGATACTATGTTTTGGGTTTGTTTATTGTGCTTTTTATTAACCTCCACCTTCATTGGAGGATTTCGATATGGCCTGCTCGGGCTCATTAGTATCGTTATTGCACTACTCACCTTATTTAAAATAGACATTTAAAATCTACATACCTTGAATACACAATATCTCTCCGCCGTCCCCAAGTTGGACCTTGCCGATTTTACCCACGGTAACGAATCTCAAAAAATGCAATTTGTGCATGACCTTGGCAAAGCATATGAAGACATTGGCTTTGTGGCCATACGAAACCATGGTGTGGATAATGAACTACTTAAGGAGTTATACAAACAGGTTCAGGCATTTTTTGAATTACCACTTGAAACCAAACTACAATATGATGACTCTGATGGTGGT
>JBILTS010000080.1:0-10224 GCA_044371405.1 Bacteroidia bacterium | reverse complement strand
TAATATCCATTCTGGCGCAGGGTGTGGTATAATCCGTAATGCAGCAACAACGGTTCTGCAAATATCTTTGTTTTGAGGCGTTCTGCCAAGAAAGCGCTGTCGCCGCCGGTAAGAAACACTTTTCCTGATGGATTTTTGTTCAAATACTGCTGAATACGCCCTTCCACTTCGAGCAAAAAACCTTGCTGGACTCCGCTAAGGATGGCTGTTTCTGTGGTATCTCCCAGTCTGGGCTCAAAATCACGATGTTCTATTTCCGGGAGCCGCTCCGTGAAAGCGGATAGTGCTTTATACCGCATCATTAGTCCCGGAGCAATGCTGCCCCCCAAGTAGTTATTGTCGTGCAAATACTCAAATTTTAGGCAGGTGCCGGCATCCACCACCATAAAATCCGCATCCGGTGCAAGATAAGCGGCCCCAGCTACCGCGGCCAGCCGGTCAGCACCCAAAGTTTCAGGTTTTTTGTAGCCCACAGTAAAAGGCAGTTTCAGCCGGTGATTCATCATTACCACAGGGCAATGAAGTCCCTCAATTTCGGCCGGTTTATTCGTTACGTTAGCCAAAACAACCGCCTCAATGCCTTTAAAATCCTCTAATGCTTCACCATAGCCCTCATCTATCAACATGCCGCGTTCATCAAACCTGGCAAATTTGCTGCGGGTGTTGCCAATATCAAGGGTTAGGTACATCTAAACAACGCTTTCAATTTGCTTCAAAGGTACAACACCCTGATGTTTAGGTTTTGTTTTTTTAACATGATGTGGTTGGTGTATTTTGTGAGCAAAAAAACAGGCAGCGACAACCTTGTTTTCAAAATGAAAACCCAATGGCGTCGGTTTTATAGGTTTATTACCATGCAAAGCACTGCCTTAAATTAATAGTTCATTGCCCGGAATGCCTTTGTATTCCTACAATTCCTCTTCCTTGTAATGGACATGCCAATGTGTTTTTGCCGAATGCGAATAATTGTAGAAATATATAACCCACAAAATCCTTAGATCTGCGTTGCGAGGTCTTTAAAAATGCACACAAAGCAGCTTGAAAAGCTATATGCAGCAACTAAAATAAACATTTGTTTAAAAAAACATACACAATAACAATATAGTAGAAAAAAGTTAAACAAATTGATTAAAGTACATTATATTTGCACATTATTTCTTACAATAAACACAAATAGCAATGAAAAGCTACTTTCTTTTTGGATCAATCTTTTTTATCAGTATTCTTAGAGCCAACAACATTTCGGTAAGCAATGTTACGCTGGCGGGGCAGAATGTTTCTGCCGGGGTAAACAACGCCGCCAATTTCACCTACATAGAGTTTGATTTAACCTGGGAAAACTCCTGGCGTACCTCAGCTTCCCCCAATAACTGGGATGCGGCCTGGATATTCGTAAAGTTCCGCACTGTGGGCGGCAGCACCTGGAACCATGTGTACCTGGCACCCAGCGGGCACAATACCAGCCCCACCACCCCCACCACTTCCTATTCCGTGCAGGTGGGTCTGGTTAATGAAGGTTCTGCCCACAACGCCACCTCCAACCCGGCTGTGGGTGCATTCATTTACCGCAGTGCCAACGGATCTGGTACCTTCACCGCCCAGGATATTCGTTTGAAATGGTTTTATCGAGACAATGGTGTGGGCGACAACGACATCATTGATGTGGATGTGTATGCCATCGAAATGGTGTACGTGCCGGATGGGACTTTCAGTGTCGGCAATAATGGAAGCGCGGGAGCTACCATCAATCGTCCATTTTACAAAATGGGCTCTCCTAATACCAGCTATGAAATTACATCAGAAGCTTCCATTGCCTCTTCAGGAACAGGCGGGTCGGCCGGGCAGCTAATTTATCCTGAGTGGGGTACCAATAATCTTATTACAATTCCTGGCCCATTTCCCAAAGGACATGCCGGTTTTTATTGCATGAAATATGAAGCTTCTCAGCAACACTGGGTAGACTATTTAAATTCATTAACCAGCGCCCAGCAGGCTAACATGCCAACAACAGCAATGACCAGAAATGGGATATCCTCATCGGCCGGTGTTTATTCCACCTCGTTACCGTTTGTGGCCATGAATGGGGTTTACTGGCCTGACGTGGCTGCTTATTTGGACTGGTCTGGATTAAGGGTGATGACCGAATTTGAATTTGAAAAGGCCTGCAGAGGGACCGCAACCGTAGTAACAGATGAGTTTGCCTGGGGTAATACAACCTACACCACTCATTCCAATACCACCCCCACCAATGCAGGTTTAACCAATGAGGTGAGTGCTGTATCAGGTGCCAATACCGCCTTGGGCATTTCAAACTTTGGGGGTACAAGCCCATTAAGGGCGGGAAGTTTTGCAACATCTTCTACCACCCGATCTCAGTCAGGAGCAACATTTTATGGTATTATGGATATGACCGGAAATGTGTGTGAACAAGTGGCAACAACAATAAATTATCAAGGAACGGTTTCTACTTACACCGGGATGCATGGAAATGGTTTACTGACCAGCAGCGGTTATGCAGATGTGTCTAACTGGCCCGGATTAAGCTCGGGATTTATATCAACTGCCGGGTTGCTTGCTTCTGCAACCGCCTGTAGGGGAGGAGCTTGGTACCTTGGAAGTGCCAACTATGGTCGTGTGGCAGATAGATTCTGGAATACCATTGATAGGACATCGGGTTTGTCTACAAGCAGAGGAGATCCTCAAAATTATGAAAAAGGCGTCCGCGGTGTCCATACCAAACCCATTACCGCTTCCGAAACCAAATAATCTTCCCAACCCACTCCTCACGGGTGAAAAAAACAGCATTCATAGTATTTTGCTTATTGTGTATTCCCTTGCGGGCACAATACACGGGCGGCAATGGGGATGGCGACATCAAAACCGGCATCAGCAGTAAATTGCTGGATGGCACCGCGGGCACCGCGGGATGGTATTTTGGCGGCAGCGGCGATGGCGACATCAAAGCATCCGTAACCACCAAACAATTAGACGGCACCACAGCCGTGCTTGCCTGGTTTTATGGCGGCAGCGGCGATGGTGATAACCGCAGCCGAGGCAGTAGCATCCAACTTGGTGGTACACCCGCAGTGGCCTCTTGGTTTTATGGTGGCAATGGCGATGGCGACAATAAAGCAACCCGCCTCACCAGCTCCTACCTCGGCGAAATAGAATGGGTGGGCAGCACTTCCACAGACTGGAACACTACCAACAACTGGCGGCAGGTGGTTCTGCCCACAGATGGCCGTGTGAAAATTAGCACCAGCGCTGTCCGCGACCTGCACCTCGATCAAAACCGCACCATCAACACCCTGGATTTTAACGGCTCCGGCAGAAAAGTATGCCCTGGAAACTTTAACCTTACCGTAAACAACGGCTTTGTGGGCGCCAACAGCAGTAGCTATGTTAAAACCACCGGAACCGGCACCGTGAAAACAACCCTGGCCAATGGCAGTTCTTTCGCCTTTCCCGTAGGAAACAACGACTACAATCCCGTAACCATTACCAACAATACAGGCAGCAGCGATAATTTTGACGTGCGTGTGCTGAATGATGTACTCAACAGAGGCAGCAGTGGCACATTACTGTCCGATCCCCGGGTTTCTGCTACCTGGATCATCAACAAAACATCGGGCACCTCCAATGCAGGCAACGGTGTTGACCTGAGCTTTACCTTTGATGATGCCCAAAAGAAAAACGGATTGTCTAACGACAACAACATACGGCTGTATCACTACGGCACATCCTGGGTGAAACAGTCCGCTACCGGCAGTATCAGTAAAACAGGTACCACCATTACCTACACATACCCCCAATACAAAGGATCGTTTTCTCCATTTGCCCTGGGAGATGACCTGGTGGTATTGCCCGTTACCTGGCTATATTTTCAATGCCAGCGGGAAGCCATAAACCAGGCAAAGGTGGTTTGGGCCGTTACCCGTGAAGAACAAGTGGCGGGATATACCGTGGCCCGCAGTGTGGATGGTGTTGTGTATGAAAACATTCACGACGTGCCGGCAGTTGGCAACGTCGCCGGTATTCAACAGTATCAATACACCGATAAAAACGCCCCGCTTACCACGGCCTATTACAGAATTACACAGCGGGATATTAACGGAGAAAAACACCTTAGCGAGACCTGTGTTTCAGTTATTAGCAGAGCCATGCAAGTAGCAGACGTGGAAATTTATCCCAATCCGGCAGATAAACAATTTGTTATTACAGCCATTGAGCCGGAAAGAGCATTTACATGCAATTTGGTGGACATGACAGGTAAATCTATTCGCACAATCACAGCCAGTGAAGGGCGTGCATCGGTTTCCACGGCTGATCTTCCTTCCGGTGTTTACTACGTGAATGTGAAGGGATCAAGCATGTTGCTGAACCGTAAAATTATTGTGTCGCACTAAAGCAGCACCGCCTGCCAGTAGTCTTCTGCTTCAGGTCCCAGATTGAACAATAAATCCAGGGCACTTACATCGGCACGAAATCCATGCCGGCTATCAAATACCTGCGGATAAGGCACAACAGCATCATGGTTTTCGGTAAATTCCCATTCATCCACAAATTCAAGGGCTGCCGGACAATGCAGCTCCCGGTGTAAACAAGTGATAGAGTTTTTAATGAGGGTTAGCAATGATTCGGACTCTTGCTGCAATACAGGCAAAATACGATAATCATAAAACTCAAAAAACGGAGCGCTGCCATAAGCGGTGGTAATGGCCCTGATGTGCTCATTCACCCACGGGTTTTGCCGGCTGATTTGAATATCAGAAAGCTGTTTAGAACCGCCATGAACGATGGGAACCGACAATGTTTGCAGATTATTGGGCCCTGCAATGGTGTATCTGGATCTATAGGTCTGCTTTTCAAACGAACCGCCCACAGCCACCCGAACCACCCCATGCTTCACTCCCTGAATAAACCATGAAACGGGAGGAAATAGATATGGCGGCAGGTTTTTAGGCATGAGAAAGTTCCACAAGCAATTCGACCATGGTTTTTTCTATTGTCGGATGCATAAAATCGGGTGCGATTTCTACCATGGGTTTCAACACAAAATCGCGCTCGTGCAAATGAGGATGTGGCACGCAGAGGCCTTCCTCATTAATGATTCGGTTGTCGAAAAACAAAATATCCAGGTCTATGATGCGAGGCCCCCATTTTTCATGGCGGTTTCGTCCCATATCCCGCTCAATTTGCAGGAGCGTATCCATTAAAAAATGAGGCGGCATTTTTGTTTTTACCCGCAATACACGGTTCAGAAAGTTCGGCTGGTCGGTTTTACCCCAGGGGGTTGTTTCTATAACACTGCTGCGGGCATCGATATGGCCAACGAATTCAGTAATGGCTTCTTCGGCCCGCAAGAGATAGTTTTCGCGGTTGCCCAGGTTGGATCCGGTAGACAAGTAAACCGTATGCACGCTGCAAAAGTAATGCCTTGGTTATTTCGGTGAGCTGCCCGTGGTTTTTTGGGCCGTGTTTTTATTTAAAAAAGACTGTAACCGCAGCGTGGCATTGCTGCGCACGTCCATGTAAAAAAGGTTGTAGTCGCCAATGTGATAATTCGGGTTTTTTATCAGCCGGCTGCCGGGAAAGGACGGACGGTGAATCCATAAAACATACCTGTCTACCTTAGCATCGCAAAGCCGACGGCGTATTTTCTTGAAATCCTGCAGCACGGCCCCTTTGTGCAAATTTTTTGAAGCCGGAATGGTATCGGTGGTCCAGGTGATGGGGTTGTGGCAAACAGCCGGAAAGGAAGAAATTCCGTAGCCATATCGCCAGGTGCGCCAGCTGGTCCAGCAACCGTAATCTGTGCTGTCTTTGCAGGGCATCAGCAGTGTGAAAGAATCTGCAGGTACGGGCATCCCCGGCAGGTAGGCCCCCACAAAATTACCTTGCAGCGGTTTCCCCTCCACAAACTCGCGCAAAATGCGATGGGCGTGAATGGTACCCTGGCTATGGGCCGCAATTAGAAAAGGCCTGCCATTGTGGTGGTGTGCCAGGTAATATTCAAAAGCGCGTTTCACATCTGTGTATGCAAGTTCCAAAGCCCGCCTCTTATCCATGAGGTTTGGGGTTAAAAAGCTGAAATAGTGGGCCTGTCGGTATCGTGGGGCGTAAACACGGCAGCTTTCATTGAAAATACTGGCCTGATAACGGATAGATCCCTGATCGGTCTTCTTGTTGATTTCATCATTGCCCACATCCGCGTTCCATATAAATGAGTCGCCGCTTTTTCCTGTGAATGATGTGGGATGGATAAAAAACACATCTGCAACAACCGCATCGTTGTTTTTGGAGTAAAGCCCCTTTGGCAGCTCATCCGAAGGGTCTTTTTTGGCGGGATGGGCAGCCCAGTTGTTCAGATTGCTATAGTCTGGTGCCGGGGGTTTTGGACATTCCTCAAACCGTTTTGCCAGAATGTAGCCGGTTCCGGCCCTGTTTCGGTTGTTGCCCTGGCCTTTTGCCACAAATACCCAAAAAGCCCCCAAAAGCCATAGAATGGCGGTCCGTGCTTTCATGCTCATTGGGTGTCAAAGGTATTACACAGAAAACATGTCATGCAACGATGGTCGTCATTGTGTGTTTTTTTGTCGAACGAAATGCATTTTAGCAGGGCTTTTAAACGTTTTGAGGTAAATTCGCCACCCATGAAAAAATTGCTTTCCATCAGCTTCCTGTTTCTGGCTTGTTATGCCTTGCTTGCACAGGATCGTGTATCTACCTACAGCGAGGAGAAGACCGACAAATGGACCGTCCGCAAATTTGAGGGCGACCCGCTGAATGTGCGTATTTATACCTTCAAAAACGGGCTTACCCTCATCACCAGCAAAAATACACGCACACCCCGCCTTCAAACGATGGTTGCGGTTCGCACCGGCAGCAAAAACGACCCCGCCAACAATACCGGGCTGGCCCATTACCTGGAGCACATGCTTTTTAAGGGTACTGACCGCTACGGAACCCTCGACTGGAGCAAAGAAAAGCCCCTGCTGGACCAGATAGACGCCCTTTATGAGCAATACAACCAAAGCAAGGATGAATTGGCCAGAAAAGCCATTTATAGAAGAATTGACAGCGTAAGTCAGCTTGCCGCCAAATGGAGCATTGCCAATGAGTTTGACAAAATGTGTCAGGCCATGGGTGCCGAAGGCACAAACGCCTTTACCAGCAATGAAATGACGGTGTATATCAATGATATTCCTACCAATATGTTTCATAAGTGGGTAGAGCTGGAATCTGAAAGATACCGCAACCCCGTGCTCCGTCTGTTTCACACCGAACTGGAAGCAGTCTATGAAGAGAAAAACATCAGTCTGGATCGCGATGGTGAAAAAGTAGATGAAAAACTGATGGCGGAATTGTTCAAAAAACACAACTACGGTCTTCAAACCACCATTGGAACAGTAGAGCACCTGAAAAACCCCAGCTTAAAAGCCATACGGGATTATTTTAATGCCTATTACGTGCCCAATAATATGGCCATCATACTGGCCGGAGACATCGATCCTGACCTGGCTGCAGACGGCATTGCCGAGCACTTTGGCTGGATGCAGCCCAAGCCGGTGAAAACCTATGAGTTTGAGGGTGAAATGCCACACGGAGCGCCACGTCGTTTTGATGTGGTGGGCCCCGATGCAGAATGGGTAACCATCGGTTACAGAATGCCGGGTGCCGGCACCCGCGAGGCCAGGGCAGCCAAACTGATTGATTTGCTGCTCAACAACAGCAGCGCCGGGCTTATAGACTTGAATCTGGTGAAAGCCCAAAAGGTGTTGAGTGCCAACAGTGGGGTGAATGTATTAAATGACTACAGCATTTTTGAACTTACCGGAAAGCCCCGCGAGGGTCAAACCCTGGAGCAGGTGCGCGATTTGCTGGTTTCACAGATGGAATTGATCCGTGATGGAAAGTTTGATGACAGCTTGGTGAAAGCCATCATCCTCAATGAAGAGATAAGCCGCCTCGAACAGTTTAAGCAAAATGCCAACCGTGGATTTTTTCTGATGGAGAGCTTTATCAACGGTCAGGGATATCAGAAACACTGGAATGAATTCTGGGCCATGAAGCAACTGACTAAAGAAGATATTATGGAGGTGGCCAAGGAGTTTCTGGACCGCGAGCGTGTGGAGGTATTCAAGCGTCGTGGAACAGATAGTTCGGTTACTAAAATCAACAAACCCGAAATCAACAGCGTGGAGCTGAACCGCGATAAGCAAAGCACATTTGTAACCGAATGGCTTGAAGAGGAATCCCAGTCTTTGAAACCGGTTTATGCCGATTTAATGGGTGGAATAGTGCATGCCAGTTTGGGTAAAGCGGCATTGCATTATGTAAAAAACACAGAAAACCGCTTGTTTGCCATGTCTTATGTTTACGCCATCGGCAAGAACCACATAAAAACGTTGCCGCTTGCCATGCAATACATTAGATATGCCGGTATTCCGGGCATGAATGCAGAGCAAATCAGCAAAAAAATGTACGCACTGGGGTGTAATTTCTACACCAGTGTGGGTGATGAAGAAACCTATGTTTCTATCACAGGCCCTGAAGAAAATTTTGAGGCAGCCCTGCGCATTGTAGAGGGTTTGCTGAACAATCCAGTCGCCGATGAAAAGGCGTTCAAAGACATGATTGAAGGAGAATTAAAAAAGCGGGAAGACAGCAAACTTAACAGCCGCGCCATCAGTGGCCGACTAAACAGCTATGCCATGTATGGTGCCGACAACCCGGCCCGCTGGATTTTAACCAATTCGGAATTGAAGAAACTTAAGGCAACGGACCTGCTTGACCGGATTAAAGGCATGAATGCGTTTTCTCATGAGATTTTATACTACGGACAGCGCGACCAAAACAAACTTAGTTCCACACTTGGTGCTATTCATGGTGAACCAAAATCGTTTGCCGGCATCAAACCACCCAAAAAATTCATTCCGCGCGAAAACAAGGAAAACGAGGTGTTTTTTGCTGATTATAAACAAGTTCAGGCCAGCATTTTCTGGCTGAACAGGGATGGGTTATATAACGCTGCCGACGAGCCCAATGCAGCGGCCTTCAATCAGTATTTTGGCGGTGACATGAGCAGTGTGGTCTTTCAGAACATCAGGGAAGCCAAGGCACTGGCTTACAGCACCTACGCGGGATACAGCATCCCCGATGAAAAAGACGAATACTGCACCAGCATGGCGTTTATTGGTACACAGGCCGACAAATTCCACGATGCCATAGCAGCCATGAATGAGTTACTTACAGCCATGCCCGCCGACAGCAATGTGTTTGCCCTTGCCAAAGAAAGTTTGAAGAACCGAATAGAAACATCCCGCACCACAGAAGATTATTTGCTGAGCACCTATATGACGCTTCGTAAAAAAGGACAGGACACCGATGCCAACAAGGCCCTGTACGAAGCACTACCCAAATTATCCTTAAAAGACATTGAAGCATTCCACAAGACCCGCATCAGCAACCGCAAATGGGCGATGTGCGTGGTGGCCAGCAAGGAAAAAATCAGCCGCAAGGACCTTGAAAAGTATGGAAAGGTAACCGAGCTGGGACTGGATGAACTTTTTGGATACTAATCATTGAAGCTAATTCATAAAAAAAGGGTGCCTCGGCACCCTTTTTTTTATGGTTTTGTCCCGTCCTAAAATAAGTTGACAACAATTGAATAATGAATTAATCGGCACCGTCTGTTTTAGCACGGTCAACAGCTTTGCTGCCAATGTTTTTACCCATCTGCATGCCCACTTCAATGTCGCTGCGATAGTGAATGGCACCGTAAAGACGGCTTTTGCTGGCTTCGTCGGCCATGGCCATATAATCACCGGCCCTGCCAGGATTTACATGGGCGAGCAGGGTGGCAGCCGCACCGCTAAAAGTGCTGTGACCACTGGTGTAAGCGGGAAAATTGGGCACCCCGGTCATGGTTTTTATTTTAGCATTTATTTGTGAGGGTCTTGGGTTAAAATAAAAATACTTGGCATCCCAGCAGCAAATGGCAGCATCAAACATGGCCATGTTGAGGAGGGCGAGGTTTCTGGCCCAACGGGCTTCGCTGTAGCGCATGTTCACGAAGTCTTCGCAGGCAATGGCGTTCCAGTGGCCCGGAGGGGTGTAGGTTCCCGCTCCGTCGGCCCAGAAATGCACTATGCGAATCTGATCTCTGGTGATGTTTTTGCTGTAGGAGAGCACTTCCTCAACCTCTTTGGCAAATTCAGGTGA
>JBILTS010000189.1:0-3024 GCA_044371405.1 Bacteroidia bacterium | reverse complement strand
GTGGAAATCAAAAAGCAGAAATAACTGCAGACGCAGACGACGACGTACTTTTGATAGGTACCCGCGGACAGAAGATCAAAGCCCGCACTGCCAACCAGCGGGCCATGGTAAAGTCTGCCAAAAAAAATGACATTCTTTTTGCCATTGGACCTGCCGGAACAGGTAAAACATACACAGCAGTTGCGCTGGCCGTACTGGCACTCAAGGAGCGAGAAATTAGGCGTATTATTCTTACAAGACCCGCCGTAGAGGCCGGTGAAAATCTGGGTTTTCTGCCGGGTGATTTGAAGGAGAAAATTGATCCCTATTTAAGGCCATTGTATGATGCACTGGAGGATATGATTCCTGTGGATAAACTCAAGAGCATGATTGAGAGCCGCACAGTGGAAATAGCACCATTGGCTTTCATGCGGGGCAGAACTTTGGATAATTGCTATGTGATTCTGGATGAAGCGCAGAATACAACCGATCCGCAGTTGAAAATGTTTTTAACCCGAATGGGGCCCAATGCCAAATTGATCATTACAGGCGACCTTACCCAGATAGATCTTCCTAAAAAACAGCAAAGTGGCCTTTTTAGGGCATTGAAAATTTTACAAAAAATTGAAGGTATCAGCATTATTCATCTAAATGCTGATGACGTAGTTAGGCACCGGCTGGTGAAAGAGATTATCGGAGCATACGATAAAAGTCAGGAAAATGAGGATATCTCGTTATAAAGTATGGCTGGGTGCTTTTTTATATTTGCATCAATCAAGCATAACGAGAGATTCTAAGCCCCATGAAAGCACTCACATCCACCCAATATTTTTTTAAAAATCAAACGGCTTTCTACCGTGGCAAGGTCCGCGATGTTTATACCATTGCCGATGAATTACTGGTAATCATTGCCACAGACCGAATTTCGGCTTTTGATCATGTTTTACCTAAAAGCATACCCTACAAAGGCCAGGTGCTTAATGAGATTGCTTCCATGTTTTTGGATTTAACCTCGGACATCGTCCCAAACTGGAAACTGGCCACGCCGGATCCACAGGTAACCATTGGCAAACGCTGCAATGCAATTCCCATTGAATTTGTAGTGCGACAATATCTGACCGGTCATGCCTGGCGTGTGTACAGGGATGGTGGCAGGTTGCTTTGCGGCAATGTGCTTCCAGAAGGACTTAGTGAAAATGACAAATTGCCTTTTCCCATTGTAACGCCTGCCACCAAGGCCGTTAGCGGCCACGATGAAGATATTTCTGCTGAAGAGATATTGTCCAGAAAATTACTCAGTCCCAAACGCTGGGAGGCATTGAAAGATATTTCACTCAAGTTGTTTCAGCGAGGTACTGAATACGCTGCTACCAAAGGGCTTATACTGGTAGATACTAAGTATGAGTTTGGTCTTTATCATGATGAAATTCATTTAATTGACGAGGTTCATACGCCGGATAGCAGTCGCTTTTTTTATGCAGATAGCTACCTTGAATTACAAAGTGCGGGCAAGCCACAGCGGCAGCTTAGCAAAGAGTTTGTGAGAGAATGGCTGATGGAAAACGGATTTCAAGGCCTGGAGGGACAAATAATGCCGGATATGCCTGATTCTTTTGTGGAATCTATCACCAAGCGGTACATAGAACTTTACACAGTGATGACAGGAAATACATTTAAACCCCGCAGTTATGAACATGTCGTGGAAGAAATTGAAGATAATATCAAAAATAAATTGATTAATTTCGTATAAAATTTCTATGAAAAAGATCTTAATCTCCTCATTCAGTTTTTTAATGGCTCACTTTGTGATGGGTCAAACTGTTTCCACCTATGCCGGAAAACAATATATAGGTTCCGGGAAATACATAGGTGTAGCAAGCAACCCCTTGCTTGATGATTATTACAGCAATCCTTACGGCATAGCTATTGATACTTCCGGACATATCTGGATCAGTGATCAGCATAACATGATCATTCTCCATAATAGTAGCAGTATACAGCGCGGGGGTTACATGCTCGATCCCACTGAGCCCGGTGCCATAGGCCGATACAGGGCAACAGGTACCCAGGCGTATTTCAATAATCCTCGCGGGGTATATGTTCATCCAAAAACTAATTCTGTGTATTTATGTGATACAGACAACGGCCAGATCCGTTCAGGAACAGGATTTGTCAATACATCAAACCCCACTGCATGGGATGGATTAAGCAAAAGCAACCCAGATGATGACAATGCTTACGCAGGTAAATACACATTTGCCGGAGATTATCAGGACGGTTTAAAAAGTGCTGCTTATTTCAGCAGCCCTGAAGATCTGGTTATTACTTCGGATGGTACAATGTATGTAGCTGATTATGGCAATGATTGCATTCGTAAAATATCAGGCAGTACCGTATCTACTTTTGCCGGAAAGGGACTAACTTTTGGTGATGTTGATGGCATTGGTGCCAATGCCAGATTTTACGCACCTGCCGGCATTTGTCTTGAAGGAGCCAATAATCTGCTGGTTGCAGACAGAAACAACGGTAAAATAAGACGCATCAATCTCACCAACGCCCAGGTAACTACTGTGGTTAGCGGGCTTGTAGCACCCTCCGATGTTGTTGCCGTAGACGGTCTCATATTTATTGCAGACGATTTTTGCATTAAGATGTGGGATGGTACCAAACTACGTGTTTATGCCGGAAAGGCCGGTGTTTCTGATTACAAAGACGGCAACGACAGCAATGCCCGGTTCGGTGAATTGGGATTGATGGCCTACCGCAACAAAGACAAGAGTATCTATGTTTGTGACCGCGAAAACAATGTGGTACGAAGAATCCCAATTATTCAGTCAGCCGTGCCGAATTTCATCTGTAATAATGTTACGCCTACTGTGGGCCAAACGGTTAAACTAACCAATAAAAGTTCATTTTTCACTTCCGTATCCTGGAACATTACACCCTCTACTTACACGCTACAGGCCGGTAGTAAATTATCGGATACAGTGCTTTATGTGTCATTTAATTCAACCGGTTCATACAATGTAACCCTCACGGCAAGCA
>JBILTS010000188.1:0-3030 GCA_044371405.1 Bacteroidia bacterium | reverse complement strand
GCTATGGAACCGGAGCCATCATGGCGGTTCCTGCCCATGATGACAGGGATTTTGAATTTGCGAAGGCCTTCAACTTACCCATCATTCCGGTAATTAAACCTGCCAACGGAAATCTTCCGGAGCCTTTATCAGAGGCCTTTTCGGCAAAAGAAGGCATATGCTTCAACAGTGAGTTTTTGAATGGTTTAAGCGTAAAAGAAGCGATTCAGAAGGCCATTGAAAAAGTAGAAGATGAAGGACTGGGCAAACGAAAAGTAAATTATAAACTTCGCGAGGCGGGATTTGGAAGACAGCGCTACTGGGGAGAACCTTTCCCTATTGTCTTTGATAACGATCATATTCCGCATCTTATAGACGATTTGCCGGTGGAACTTCCAAAAGTAGAAAGTTACAAACCCACCGGAACGGGTGAAAGCCCCCTGGCCGGAGTAAAAGAGTGGGTAGAGGTGGATTTGGATGATATACTGGTACCCTCTCCAAAGGGGAGAGGGTCTTCCGCCATCCCCTCTCCACAAGCAGAGATGGGTGAAATACCCATAGATGCTGATTCAAAACCCGGCCGCCGCGAAACCGATACCATGCCCGGATGGGCCGGCAGCAGCTGGTATTTCCTCCGCTATATGGATCCGGGCAACAAGGAATTGTTTGCCGGGCAACCGGCCCTGAATTACTGGAAACAAGTAGATTTATACGTAGGCGGCAGCGAGCATGCCACCGGGCACCTGCTCTACAGTCGGTTCTGGACCAAATTCCTGTTTGATCTGGGTTACCTTTCAGTAGATGAACCCTTTAAAAAACTGGTTAATCAGGGGATGATTATGGGCGAAGATGGCCAAAAAATGAGCAAGCGCTGGGGCAATGTTGTGAACCCTGATGATGTTTGTGCACAATACGGTGCCGATACACTTCGCATGTACGAAATGTTTCTTGGCCCGCTCACCGACAGCAAACCCTGGAACACCAATGGCATTGAAGGGGTTAGCCGCTTCCTCAATAAATTCTGGCGTCTGTTTGAACAGGAAGAGTTGTTTTATCTCACAGAGGAAGAACCTTCCAAAGATGAGCTAAAAATCCTGCACAAAACCATTAAAAAAATTACGTCTGATATTGAACAAATGAGCTTCAATACGGCTGTTAGTGCTTTTATGGTGGCAACAAATGAACTGGGGGCGCTACAATGCAAAAAACGGGCTGTTCTGGAACCCTTAATCATATTGATTGCACCGTTTGCTCCGCATCTTGCAGAAGAGCTTTGGCAAAAATGCGGGCATAGCGAAAGTGTGCACCTTTCGGCATGGCCTGTTTGGGATGAGCAATACCTGGTAGAAACTCATTTTGAATATCCCATTTCCATCAATGGCAAAACACGAACAACCATTGCCTTTGATTTGAATGCCGATGCCGTTGAAATAGAGGCAGCCGTACTCGCAGATGAAACCGTTCAGCGCTGGATGGAAGGCAAACCCCTTAAAAAATTCATCCTTGTAAAAGGCCGAATCATCAACGTGGTCGTTTAAAAAAATTATTACGTAATAAAAAGGGGGCTTCAATGAAGCCCCCTTTTCGTATGATCTGATCCCGATTACTTCAAGATTTTAACCATTTTTTCTGTATGAAGGGTTTGTCCGTCACCTTTCACTACCACGGTGTAGGTTCCTTCAGACAGGTTGCCTGTATTTACTTTCAGAGAATTACTTCCTGCAAGTTTACCTGCATTCTGCTGTGACACCAAACGTCCGGCCTGATCATAAACATGCACCGTTACCTGTGTGGTTTTCGGGATGTTCATGTTCACGGCAAACTCGGCATTGAATGGGTTTGGCTGTATGGTCACACTGCCCGAATACTGAGTACCTTTCACTTTAACAGGATACAATGTCAAACCAATACCAAACTGGCCGAATGCCTTAACGCTATTGCGTTGAACATAACCATTGGTAACCTGTCCTGCCACGTAGGTACTGTTAAGATCAGGTGTTTTCCAGTCTGATGCCATTACGCTAGACTGACTGCGGTTCAGGATTGAGAATCCGTTGTCGGTCATGCCACCGGTAAATACCACCTGATTGTTAAAGAACAACTTCATATCGTAATCACCACTGATGGCTGTTGTATTTGGTATGAGATACCACACACCACCACCGCTTACAGCACTGTAGGGAGTTCCGTTCTCAAACACATTCAATCCCATGTCATTTCCGGGTTTAACACCGAAGTAGGCAAGCAGTGAGGAAGTACCAACAATGTTACGGGTGTTCATTTCTATGTTGTTGCCACCGTTTGTAGAACCTACAGGGAAATTATAGGTTTCCAGACCGGTCTGTAATTCTCTCCTAAGGTTACCTGCAATCCATGAGGCGGCAAAGTTGTTATTGCCTGTTCCTGCGATAACGGCGGATCCCAAACGATTGGTAACGTGAACCTGATATGAACCTGTTAATACATGACCCTTAGTCAGTGTCAGGGTTCCGCTCACCTTCACATCATCCCGCAGACTCACACGACCAGCGGTATTCACTTCTAGATTAACTGTAGTAAATCCATCTGAAGAAACATTTCCAGCGGCGCGATATGCTACTGTTCCGGCTGAATTAAAACCACCGGCTTTGGTCAGTGAACCATATAATTCCAGTATTCCGCCGGCATTCACAGTCACATCGGTTCCTGAATTAATTACCAGGTTGCGGGCCTGAGCGGTTGAAGTAATCACCGGCTTGAATTTGGTTCCTCCGGATATGGTAACATCTGTAGTGGATGTAGGTACACCACCGCACCAGTTGGCAGCATCGTGCCAGTCGGCAGACTTAACACCTGTCCAAGTTCCTGATCCCAAACTTAACAGTGTGATACGTTTGGTTACACCATTGCTGTTGAAGCATGCATTTTCAGTTCTTACAAGCACATCAGTTGTGGATGTAATATTGATCTGTATAGAATCACCGGTTCCTGCAGGAACAGGGTTACCACCTACAAGCACATACCACTTGCGGGTTTCTCCGGCCTTCAACGGCGGCTGTGTTGCATATAGTT